>CAMZKE010000145.1 GCA_947311115.1 uncultured Bacteroidales bacterium
CCATCTAACTAAATTGGTAAAATTCTGAATATCACCAATATGGTATTTATCAAAATTTAGTTAGCTATTTTTTTGCTACTTTTTCTAAAGTCTTGTAATCCGGGTTAAGGCTATTGAGCATGTTAAAATAAACATTGTCATGTTCAAACTGTTAATTATTTGGTAGTTGCATTAATGAAAGAGTTAATAAGGTTTTACGTGGAGTTTCAACTAAATATTTACAGAGTTATGCAAATTGGTTTGCTGTAAAAGAAAGGTTTAATAAAAGTAATGACAAAGCAAGAGATATTATAACAAGCTATTTGTTAAATACTAAAGCTTGGGATATGAGTGTAAATATTGAAAAATTATATGAGCAATTCCTGTTAAGTCATTACGTTAGAACTTATCGTTGTCATACTAAGAAAAAATAGAAATATCAAAATTGGAATTTAAAAAATGTAAATTCTGGAATTTACATATAAAATCAAGCAAAAAGTGATTTGTACACCTACATTCTTATTTAATAGAGCCATTATAATTAATATTTGTTACATTTGTAATACACAAAACAAATGAATATAAATAAAACAATACTAAATTATTTCTCTGTAAAGCTATTTTACTTTATTATAATATTGTTTGCCTATAAAAACACATTTGCACAACGCAGCGAACCAGGTATAATACAAATTAAACATATTGATAATAAAATTAATTTTGATGGCAAATTAAACGAATCTGAGTGGAAAAACTCTACACATATAGATAATTTTACACAACGAGATTTAGATTTTGGGAAACCTATAACCGAACGTACAGAAGTTGCTGTTTTATATAATAAAAACACAATGTATATAGGTGTATGGTGCTATCAAAACAATGCATCACAAATTGTTGCTAAAAATATGAATCGCGATTTTGATTATGAAAGTGATGATAATTTTCAGATAATAATAAGTCCGTATAACGATAATAGAAATGGCTATTTATTTGTAATAAACCCCAACGGAGCCAGAGCAGATATACAAGTTTATGGAGGCGAAGACGGTAACCAAGATTGGAACGGAATTTGGGATGCAAAAACCACAATAACAGATGAAGGTTGGTTTGCAGAAATTTATATCCCTTTTAGCACTTTGCAATTTAAAAACGACAGTGTATTAAATTGGGCTATAAATTTTGAGCGAGATATAGTTTCCGAAAACGAACAAGCTCTGTGGCAAGGTTGGTCGCGCGATTACAGTATTTTTTCTGTTGCAAATGCCGGCAAATTAAGTCCAATAACAAATATTGCTTACGCAAAAAAATTTGAGTTTAAGCCTTATGTTTTAACAGGTTGGCAATATAATAAAGATATAGAAAATACATATCCTATAAAAGCCGGTGCCGATTTAAATGTAAGTTTATCACCCACTCTTAAATTAAACTTAACAACTTTTACCGATTTTGCTCAAGTTGAGGCTGACCGTATTCCGGTTAACTTATCTCGCTTTAGTGTTTATTATCCTGAAAAGAGACAATTTTTTTTAGAAGGTTATGATATGTTTAACTATTATTTAGGCGACCATAACTCAGCTTTTTACACTCGTGAAATTGGTATTGAAAATGGCAAACAAATACCTATAATTGTAGGGGCAAGAGTTTTTGGTAAAGTTGGCAAAAATAATATAGGTTTTTTAAATATTCAGGAGGGCAAATTAGATACTATTCCAACAACCAACAACACAGTTTTTAGATATAAGCACGATATTGGAAAGCAATCATATATTGGAGGAATTTTCACAAATAAAATAAACAATACTAAATCTAATCAAGTAATAGGAATTGATGGAGCATACCAAACATCAAAATTTTTGCACGATAAAAACCTTGTTGTTGGAGCAATATTAACTACAAGTACCGAAAATTTCACTATTCACAATAACTCAACTACATACAGAATTTATGCAGATTACCCTAACGACCTTATAGATAATTTTATGGCAGTAGGAAGTATGCAAAAAAACTTTAATCCAGAACTTGGATATATTAGACGTACAGACTATAATTCTTATAGCTGGTATTTTAGACTTGCACCCAGAGTTTTTACTAATTATGGTATAAAACGCTTACTTCTTAAGCCTTGGGGATATACAGCATATTTCACTCATTCTACAGGAGAACTTGAGAGTTTTTCTAACGAAACACGTCCTATAGGAGCAATTTTAAAAACCGGTGACCGTTTTGAGTTTAATTTAATACAAAATTATGATAGACTTGATGAAGCATTTAATCTTACTGATAATATTGATATTCCTATAGGAAAATATATGATGTATAAATACGAATTTCAGTTTGAAACTTATAATGCACGTAGGTTATGGTCAAGTTTTTTATATAATTGGGGCGATTTTTATACTGGAAAAATTCAAACATTTGAGGCCGAATTAGGTATAAATATAAATAAACATTTAAACATAAATGGAAATTACACTATTAATTATGTACAATTTTCTGCAGAAAACATAACAACCAATGAAATAGCATTATATCTAAATTATGCGTTTACTACAAAACTAAATATCTCATTATTTTCTCAATATAATGACTTAGAACAAGTTATGATATACAACTTCCGTTTACATTTGATACCTAAAATTGGTTCAGATTTGTATTTTGTATATAATATTGGATATATTGAACCAATTAAACAAATTGATTATTTAAAACCACAAACAACAGATGCTGCTATTAAATTAGTTTATCGGTTTGTTTTTTAAACTTTTAATAAAATGAATTTAGATAAAATTAAATATTACAAAAACGAAACAATTGTTTCTGATAATTTAAAAATAAAAGTTGAAATTAAAGGTATTGGTCCACAAACAACAGTATTACCAAAAAGTAGAATAATACTAACAAACGAAAGAATTATTATATCTCAAAAAGCATTATTTAGATCTAAATATTTTGTTAAATACATTATTTGGTTTGAAAGTTCAGAAAATAGAAAAACACATCACGGTTTTGGTATTACAGAACTAATAGTAGAAAAAAATGATATAAAAGAGATATCGGAAAACAAAAAAACCATTAGTGAATTAAAATTTAAAGATAAATATGTACGATTTATTAAAATATTTATAAATATAATAATCAAAGAATAAATAAATTAATAAACATACTTAAATACGTACCAAACAGCAACAAATTCTTCAATACTTAACATACCATCAAAATTAAACAGTATATCTGACGAGTATGTTGAACGTTTATCGTAAACTTTATTATCTTTTTTATTTGCAATAATATCGCTTGAGTAACTTGATCGTTTATCGTAAATTTTACCATCTTTTATAGTAAAAACAATATCAGAACTGTATGTAGAGTTTCCTTTATAAACAGCTCCATCTCTTATTGTAAATAATACATCACTACTGTATGTTGATTTGTTTTTATAAATTTTATCATTTTTTATATTGCATAAAATATCAGAACTATATGTAGAGCGATTTTTGTAAATATTACCATCTTTTACATTACAAATTATATCAGAACTATAAGTTGATTTACCCCTATAAACATTTACTTGTGCACTCATAAATAAACTATTTATTATTAATAATATTACTACTATTTTTTTCATTTTGTTTTTTTAATTACATAAAACCGGGACATTGATACTTTTTTGGTACATAAATTTCTTCCGGTCTAGAAAATATATAAATTAATGATATTTCATAACCTCCTTGACCATTACTAACTGTACGTAGTTTAGAATAATTTACATCGTAGGAAATTCCAAAATTCCACGATTTATAATCCATACCAAGCATAAATATTGCAGCATCACCTGTTCTTGACCAAATTCCGGCGTATAAGTTCTTAAAATTTACATCTTTTAGTGCATATCTGAATTTACCACCTAAATATAATTCGTTAAATGTTCCTTGCTTATAATAAACAACACTTGGCACTATCGAGTGTTTATTTTTTATAGGAATATCAATACTTGAATGAAAATTGTACTTATTAGGCAACTCCGATTGATTACTATCATAAAACGATTTTTTAGGCGAATTTAGATGTATAAAAGCTATCCCTAAATTTAATTTGTAATGATTTTTTAATTCATACATTGCATTAACACCAAGCGAAAAATCAAAATAATGCAAATTATCTTGCGAAAAATACTCATCATTTGATAAATTTGAATCAAATTGCGAACCATTATATTGGTTTCCAAAATAGAATTTATTGTAATCTACCGAATTTTGATTGTACCCAAAATTACCACCTAACGATAAAATAAAAGTACTATCTGTATTTATTACTCTATGATAAGCAAGAGATAAAATTATTTGATTGGTACCGAAATTACCATCGCCGGCTTTGTCGGTATTAAATAACAAACCTATCCCTAAAAATGCTTTTTTTAATTTGAATTGAGTAACTCTTGCATCTGCAGAAGCAGAAAAAGTAACATAGGGTACTGTTATTGATGACCATTGATTTCGATGATTTCCGGCAAAACGATAGTCGCCATTGAACAAACCTGTTTTTGCAGGGTTTAAGTTTAATGGCGATTGCTCGAATTGCGAAAAGTGTATATCTTGTGCAGTTAGTGTTGAAATTCCAAGTATAAAGATTATTAAATATGAGGTGTGAGATTTGAGAATTGAGACTTGAGATGTGAGATTTGAGATTTGAGATATGAGACTTGGGACTTGAGATGTGAGATTTGAGATTTGAGACTTGAGATATGAGACTTGAGACTCAGGGCTATATAATTTACTACCTGACATTAATGAAAACAATATATTATTCTTTTTCTTCAATATTTTTATTTTGTTAGTGTATTATTAAAACTGTGTAACATTTTTCGGATTTCCATTAATAGACTATACTCTTTATATATTTGTTCTTTAGTTACAAATTCTAAATCTACAGCATTAATTAACTGACTCTCTAATTCTAATGCAGAGCCATAAGCATAGTCCAAAAAATGAGCAAAATCTTTATTTGTCCCTCTGCCTGCACCTTCTGCAATGTTTGAGGGAATTGAAACAACACTCCTTTTAACTAGCGATGTTAATGCATATTTTTCATCTTCAGGAAAGAACTTTGTAATTTTATAAATATCAACAACAAGTTTTCTTGCTTTTTGCCAAACTTTTAACTCTTTAAAATTATGTCCTCCCATATCTTTAATTATCAATTTTAAACAAACTCATCTAAAATCTAAAGTTTTACATCTATTATTCTATTAACGAAGCAAAGTAACATTACCCCGTTTTATAAAAGTTTCTTTATCACGACAAACCGCTTTAATATAATATACAAAAACTGCAGGGTCTAATTTTTTACCCATATATGTACCATTCCAGCCTTCTGTTATATCTGTGGTTTCAAACATTAGTTCGCCCCAACGGTCGTAAACTGCAAAATACAAATCATCTATAATATCGCCATAAGCATAAAGTATATCATTTTTACCATCATTATTTGGAGTAAAAGCATTTGGAACATAAATATATGGCTCTCCACAAATTATTTCTCTAACATTAACAAGTACTGTATCAATATTTTTACAACCATATTCATCGGTAACAGTTACCGAATACATTGTTGTTACTCCGGGTGTCGCAGTAGGGTTTTGCAAAGTATAATCATTAAGAGTTTCGGTTGGCGACCAGTTGTAAGTGTAATTTACTCCATCAATAGTATGAATTGTAGTAGATTCATCGTTATAAACAGTATATTTATCAGCCCAAGCTACCACTCCTAAACCATCAGTAGAAATATCAATATTAATTTCTAACGATTCTTTACAAGCATTAGCGTCGGTAACTGTTACATAGTGCCACCCCGGGCATAAATTATACGATGTGCTATCTGTATCGCCATTATCCCATAAATAAGTATAACCTGGCACTCCGCCACTTGAAATAACGGTACCTACTCCATTACAAGCGGCATCGCAAGCTACCGGAGTTGATGCTGTATCGTTTACAAACAAATCAGGATTTGTTAATATTATATTTGCTGAATCTTTGCAACCATTATTATCAATAACAGAAACAGTATAAGTTCCTTCTGTTAAATTTGTAATTGTTTGTCCGGATTGCCCTGTACTCCAATTGTAATTAAAGTTTGGTGTACCACCGGAAATTACATCAGCAATAGCTGTTGCATAATCATTGTGGCAAACTATTCCTGCCGAATTTATAACTAAATTTATATCATCAGGCGAACTAACTGTAATAATACTAGTACGCTGACAAGTATCTGCATCGTAAACGGTTACTTGATAGTTACCAAGACATAAATCTGAAATACTTGGAGTATTTTGTCCGGTTGCCCAAATATAAGTATATGGAGCAGTGCTTGGGACATCAATATTAACTTGGGCAGAACCATCGCAATAGCCAAAACAAGTAGCATCAACTTCAGTAGTACTAACTTCTAAATCAGATGGGTCGTCAACATGAGCCTGCAAAACTGTATCGCAACCATTATTATCAGTAATAGTTACTGTATAATCGCCAAAACCTAAATTTATTGCATTAGATGTTGTTTGTCCGTTATTCCAAATATAAGTATAATTTGGAGTACCACCACTAACCGATGTCGATATAGAGCCAACCTGAGTTTGTGTTCCACATAATGTATTTTGAACATCTGATATAGTAGCCACAATTACAGGCGGTTGAGTAATAGCTGTGTTTAATATTTTTTCACAACCAATATTATCGGTAACAGTTAGAGTATAATTACCTGCCGGTAAATAATTTTCAATAGAATCAGTACCCCCACTACTCCACTCATAAACATAAGGATTTATTCCATTTGCACTAGCTGTTAAAACACCTGAATAATCGCCAAAACACAATACATTTTGCACTTGAATATTTGCTTGCAAATTATCAATATTTACACGCACACTATCTAAAACATCGCAACCACGTTGATTTACAGCACTTACATAATACACTGTATTTTGAGTTGGAGCAACCTCCGGTGTGCTTGTAAGTTCTCCTGAAATAATATTTGAAACAGGTTGCCAAGAATATGTTATTGTATCGTTAGGATTTACATTATTTGCATGTAAATTAATTGTATCGCCTAAGCAAATAACTGTATCATTAGTTAAATTTAGTGATAAAGGTATTAAATCAACATTTACAGTATCATAAGCATCAACATTACAATATGGCTCAATTGTATGTACAATATATTGAGTTGACTGAGTTGGGGTAACCGTTAAACTATCAACATTACTTATTATATTTCCTTGCTCTGCAATATCGTACCAATAATAATTAGCCATTGAATCAGTTGCATTTGCATACATTGTAACAGTTTCGCCAATACAAATACCTGTATCAGGATATGCTGTTATATCAATATTTCCATCGTGTACAACAACAAGTTGGTCCATTTCTTTACACGAGCTATAACTTGCAGTTAAATGATACATAGTTGTTTGTGTAGGCGATGCAATAGGATTTGATATACTTGTATCGTTAAGAGTTGAGTTTGGTGTCCACGAATAAGTTACCCCTTGTAAATTTTCATTTATTCCAATTTGAATTGAATTACCTACACAAATATGTTTAATATCAAGAGTATCTGTTTGTGTAAAACCAACATGAATTGTTTTCTTTACCGTATCGGATAAATTACAAGTAGTTGAATCTATTGAAACGAGTGTTATTTCCCACGTGCCTGTGTCAAAAGTATGCGATGGATTTTCATCTGTTGATGTAGTTCCATCTCCAAAATCCCAAAAGTAATGATTACCCATACTTGTATTTACAAACTGAACATCAAAAGGTTCGCAACCATTTCCCGGAAATTGAAAATCAGCAGCAGCTATATCTTCAATAAATGAAAATCGAAAAACTGCATTATTACAATTCCATTGTGTAGTTCCCATACCTCCATTATTTTCCGACCAAACTCCTGATGTAGTTGGGAAATCGTTACAAACGGGCGAGTTTCCTCCTGTATCATAAAAACCACAACTTGCACAAACCGATTGATAAATATTTCCTTTTTTATCAAACCGAGATGTACCACCGTCAACATGGTCGTGCCCACAATAGTAGTTACCAGTGTGTAATTCACCAAAGAAAGTAGCATAATCTAACGCCGAAGCATCGTCACGTAAAACCATTATATAGAAATCTTGTCCATCAGTAGTACTCTGTTCTGCATTAGGTGTTATATCCATTCCTATTGTACCATTTGCACTACCATCTACTGTCCAATCTCGCCCCCACCCCGACAAGTAAATTCTATTACAAACATCTACAGCAAGAGCAGTTATCGAAATATTTGGCTTACCGTTTCCTGTACCAAAAACTGTTGAATATTCTAATGTTGCTAAATCGTTATGAAACTTTGTAACAAATTGCCCACTATTTGGTGTATTATAAGCTGCATTATAAATAAGTGTACTGCCTGATGCTTTTGTTTGACCAACAATATACACGTTTTTCTGTTTATCTAATCGTACAAAATATGCTTGGTCGTATGCATCAGAGCCAAAATATGTCGATTTTAAAATTTGCTGTCCGTTATTACTTATTTCAGTAATAAAACCATCGGTTGTTCCACCATTAAATGTTTCGTTATAAGCACCTGTAGTTGTAGGAAAATCGTGAGACACAGTACCACCTGACACGTAAACATTATATGCGTTATCAAAATCTACTGAGTACGCTGCATCATCTTGATTTCCTCCCAAATACGAACTCCACCAAAAACCGGACAAATCACCTTTAATCTTAAAAACAACCCCTTCTTGTTCGCCATTGCTGTTTGGCTGAAAAGCATTTAAGGTAGGAAAATCGGTAGAAAAAGTTGTTGAAGCTACATAAATATCATTTTTATCGTCAACTATAACCTCGCCCCTTGCTCCATCTGCATAGTTTGCATAAAGACTATCATTTCCATACATTAAAACACTTCCGTTAGAGTTTATATATGGCTTATAATTTAATCCATCATTTAATGAACCTCCAATATATGTAGAAGCTAACAGTTGAGCTCCATCTTCCGAAAATTTTGCAAGGTACATATCAATTCCATCAGGAAATGTAATAACATTATCATAAATTGTATTTACACCTCCGTTAAAGGTATTATCAAAAGCACCTGAAGTAATAGGAAAATCGGCAGAACCTGTTGTTCCTAAAACAATTAACTCATCAAACGAATTTACAACTAAACTGTGAGGTAAATCTCCATTTTCGCCCCCAAAATATGTTGCCCATAAACGCTGCGTCCCATTTTCGTTATATTTAATTATTGCTGCGTCCCAATTACCTCCATTTGTAATCTGATATGCTCCAACCGAAGCAGGATATCCATCTCCTACAACAATTCCTCCGGAGTACACATTCCCTTTACTATCGTAAGTAGCTGTAAACCCCCAGTTATCGGTGGTTGAACCCGAATATGTTGCAAAAATTAAGGCAGGGTCAATTATAAGAGTTTTTGTTTTATCATATTTCCCTACTTTAAACGAAACAATATTATTTTTTAATACATAACTTGTTTTAATTTCTTTTTTCTCGCCATCAATAATTTGATACGAGTATGGTTTAAGTTCAATAATATCATAAATTGATGTTTTAATTATAAGTTTACCATTTTTTAGAATTAGATTATCGACTCCATCGTAACCAATTTGTATTTCTGATGTATTAGCTCCGGGTAATACTTCGTAATCGTACTTTATTCCTGCATTGTTAGTTTTTACGATGATATTAACACCGTTATAAATATTATTATATGTTATTTCATTATAAGAATATGCTCTACTTGCCCAATTTACATTTTTTCCTAAAAAATAGTTATTATACGATTTTGACTTACCTGATTTTGAGATAATTGCATTAATATTTGAATTTAGAAACTCCATTTTATATGAGTGACAATGTATTACATCTGATTTACGAGCATTACCATGATGTGCTGCTGAAACCGGTATATCTGCTTCATTTATTATATTATACGTAAACTTGTCTTTTTCAAAATAAATTTGAGCAAACTGAAAATCAGTCCTAAACATAACCTGTTCCGGCCATTGCCCTTTATTCTCAACAAATTTTATTTGCGATATTGCAGATTGGTATGTTAATAAAAAAATTAATAGTATGTGTATGTATCGTTTCAATTTATTAATTTAGTTTAATAGACTATAAAAATACAAAAATCGTTGTCCAAATCATTATTTTAATCAATAATTTTTTGTTTAGTTTAATTAATATCTAATTTTACCGTTATGAGATACAAAAGAATAAATAATAAACTTTTTATAAAAAACAGGAGAAAATTGTCTAATTTAATGAAAGACAACTCGATTAGTATAATTTTTTCAGCTCAAGAAATGCACCGAAATGGCGACCAAAATTTTAAATATCGCCAGAATTCCGATTTCTTTTATTTAACCGGTATTGAACAAGAGAAATCAGTTTTATTAATCGATAAAACTAAAGGAAAAACTAAAGAAATATTGTTTATTTTAAAACCTGATAAAAAAACAGAAATTTGGGAAGGCAAAAAATTAACAAAACAACAAGCTATTGATATATCGGGTATTGAAAAAATTAATTGGATTGATAATTTTGATACATCAATAATAAATATAATAGAAAATGCACAAAACATTTATTATCAAAAAGAATTTAAAGATAAGCGTATTAAAAATTTAAAGAAAGTAATTTCGAAACACAAAGAAACTATAAAATATTTTGATATTGTTAGCGAAACAACAAAACTACGTTTAATTAAAGAACCCGAAGAAGTTGAGCTTATAAAAAAATCTATTGAAATTACACGAAAGGCTTATTTACAAGTATTAAAAACTATAAAACCAAATAAAAAAGAATACGAAATTGAGGCGGAAATAACTTATAATTTTATCAAAAATGGTGCGGCAGACCATGCATACGAACCAATAGTAGCAAGTGGAATAAATGCTTGCTCGCTTCATTATATTAAAAATGATGATACTATAAATAACGGTGAGTTAATACTCATGGATTTTGGAGCTGAATATGCAAATTATGCAGCCGATTTATCGCGAACAATACCTGCAAACGGTAAATTCACAAAACGACAAAAACAATTGTATAATGCTGTTTTAGATGTACAAAAGCAAGCAATAAAATTATATGTTCCGGGAAATACTATAAATAAAATTAACGAAGAAGTAATGTATATGATGGAAGATAAGATGATCGAATTAGGACTTTTTTCAGAAAAAGATGTCGAAAATCAAAATCCTGACAAACCACTATTTTTTAAATATTTTATGCATGGCACATCACATTTTATGGGCTTAGATGTACATGATGTAGGCACAAAAGACACTCCTTTTAAAGAGAACATGATATTAACCTGTGAACCAGGTATATATATTGAAGACGAAGGAATTGGAATAAGAATAGAAAATGATATTATTGTTGCAAAAGAGCCTATTGATTTAATGGCAGATTTCCCTCGTGAAGTTGACGAAATTGAAAAATTAATGAACTCATAGAATGAAAAAAATTATATACTTATCGATTGCTTTATTCATTACAATAACAGCATTTACACAAGAAAACAAAAGTGATTTAAATAAAGGTGTTGCTCTTGGAATTAGCTTTAATGGCTACACTAATACCGATGGAGGAATTGTATTTAATGCTCAATCACCATTTTTTGCAAAACTTATAAAAGTTGATTTTTCAGGAGGTATGGTTTTTATAAATATGATTCCTAAGGGAGGTACAGAATACCGAACATTTAATGCTTACCCTTTAACACTTGGCATGTCTGGCTCTGTTGATTATAAAAATATTGTAAGAGGTAGTTTTGGCATAGGTGGAGTAATGGTTTTTTCTGATAAAAGAATTACTTCTGAAATAAATTACGCTATGTATTTAAAGATAAAAGCAGAGATATTCCTTAGGAAAAATTTTTCAATATTTGTTGAAAGCAACATTTTAGGATTTGATTTTACAGCTGATGGAAGCGAAGGGTTTAAAAACGATAATCCTATACCATCGCCCAGATATATGGAAGGATTTAGTACCGGAATTGGATTTAGTATTTATTTAAAATAATACGCTTATCCCAAGAACTGCTTTAGTATTTTGTTTCTTGAATTATGTCTTAAACGCTTTATTGCCTTTTCTTTTATCTGTCTTACTCTTTCTCTTGTAAGACCAAATTTCTCGCCAATTTCCTCTAATGTATGAGGAGCTTTTCCATCAAGACCATAATAATACTTAATAATATCGCCTTCTCTATATGTTAAAGAGCTTAATGCTCTAATAATTTCTTGCTGTAACGACTCTAACAGCAGCATATTATCAGGTTTAGGAGAATCATTACTTTTTATAACATCATACAAACTATTTTCTTCTCCATCTTTTAATGGTGCATCCATAGAAACATGCTTTCCTATACTTTGCAAGGCTTGTTTAACATCACCTGGAGCAATATCTAATTCATTTGCTATCTCATACACAGAAGGTTCTCGTTCATACTCCTGTTCTAATCTTGAAAAAACTTTTGTAATTTTATTTAACGAACCTATTTTATTTAATGGAAGTCTAACAATTCGTGCTTGCTCGGCTAAAGATTGCAATATTGCTTGACGAATCCACCACACAGCATACGAAATAAATTTAAACCCCCTAGTTTCATCGAAACGCTGAGCAGCTTTTATTAAACCCACATTTCCTTCATTAATTAAATCAGCCAAGCTTAAACCTTGATTTTGATATTGTTTTGCTACAGAAACCACAAAACGCAAATTAGCTTTAACCATTTTATCAAGTGCCCTACGGTCGCCTTCTTTAATTCGTTTTGCCAACTCTACTTCCTCTTCTGCATTAATCAAATCGACCTTACTTATCTCATATAAATACTTATCAACCGATAATGATTCTCTGTTTGTTACTTGCTTTGTGATTTTTAATTGTCTCATCCTAATAATTTATTTCGTCCGTTTGGAGTTATACGCTAAATATTGACAAATGTTGCGTATTATATACAAGTAAACTTGTAATTTATAATAATAAATATAAATTTATTAAATTTTCTTTTGATATTTAATTCAATTTATATAATATTGCATTCGATTGCAATTCGCGATTAAGTCTTTCAAATAATTTATTATTGTCAGAAAATCTTTATAACATTATAAATAAAAAAATCACATACTAATTATTATGTACGATATTCTTAAGTTGAATAAAATGCTTTTAGCAGAGCTTAAAGAAATTGCTAAAAAACAAGGTATAAAAAAAGTAGAATCTTTTAAAAAGAAAGATTTAATATACAAGATACTAGATGAACAAGCTATAGAGGAAGCTAAAAACAGCAAGCCTAATGTTGAAAAGGTTTCTAAACCTAAAGTAGTTAGAAAAACAAAAACGGTATCGCCAAAGAAAGAGGATACAAAACAGGAACCTAAAAAACGCCCCAGAATAAAAAAACAAGAAAAAATTGAGATTCCTGAAGAACTTTCTAAAAAAGAAGAAGAAACACCAATAAATATAGCCCCCCCTATAAAAGCACCATCAAAAACGCCTGAAAAAATAACAGAAACAGTTAAAACCACGTCAACTACAAAAGAAATTTCAAAAAATACACAAGGAACACTTCCTTTTAAAAAAGAAAATAAAGATAACAATACCAACCAAAGAAATAATCCAAGACACAAAAGAGAATCTGATTTTAAAGGTATTATACAAGCAACAGGTGTATTAGAAATAGTACAAGACGGATACGGTTTTTTACGTTCTTCTGATTTTAATTACTTAAATTCGCCTGATGATATATATGTTTCACAATCACAAATAAAATTATTTGGACTTAAAACCGGTGATACTGTTACCGGTGATATTCGTCCTCCAAAAGAAGGCGAAAAATATTTTCCTTTAGTTAAAGTTGACATTATTAACGGACTAACACCAACACAATTAAGAGATAGGATACCATTTGATTATTTAACTCCATTATTTCCGGATGAGAAATTTGTACTTACAGGAAATGGCAAAAGTTCATTATCTACAAGAATTATCGATTTATTTGCTCCAATAGGAAAAGGACAAAGAGGCTTAATTGTTGCTCAACCCAAAACAGGTAAAACAGTTCTTTTACAAGAAATTGCAAACGCAATTGCAGCTAACCACCCTGAAGTTTATTTAATTATTTTATTAATTGACGAACGTCCTGAGGAGGTTACCGAAATGGCAAGAAATGTAAACGCTGAAGTTATATCATCAACGTTTGATGAACCTGCTGACAGACACGTGAAAGTTGCAAATATTGTTTTAGAAAAATCTAAAAGATTGGTAGAATCCGGTCATGATGTAGTAATTTTATTAGACTCTATTACACGTTTAGCCCGTGCTTACAACACCGTTTCGCCTGCAAGTGGAAAAGTATTATCGGGTGGTGTAGATGCTAACGCATTACATAAACCAAAACGTTTCTTTGGTGCTGCAAGAAATATTGAAAACGGAGGTTCTTTAACAATTATTTCAACAGCTTTAACTGAGACTGGTTCGAAAATGGATGAAGTTATTTTTGAAGAATTTAAAGGTACCGGTAATATGGAACTCCAACTTGACAGGAAACTATCGAACAAAAGAATTTGGCCAGCTGTTGATATTACAATGTCAAGTACACGTAGAGAAGATTTATTAATGGAGCCTGAAATGCTTAACAGGATGTGGGTATTACGCAAATTCCTTGCTGATATGAATCCTGAAGAAGCTATGAATTTTCTTAAAGATAGAATGCTTAGAACTAGAAGTAATGAAGAGTTTCTTATTACAATGAACGGATAAATTTTGAACTTTATTTAAAAACTGAAAAACAAAAGGTTTTACCAAAAAGTTCAATAGGAATTGCTATAAACTATACTTTAAATATATTCCAACATCTAAAGCAGTATGTTTCTGATGGTAGATTTGAAATTGACAATAACAATATTGAAAATGCTATTCGACCATTAGCCATTGAAAGAAAAAATTACCTCTTTGCAG
>CAMZKE010000146.1 GCA_947311115.1 uncultured Bacteroidales bacterium
ATACGTTTTTCTTTTCCTTATACTTCGTTGCAAACCATTTACAGTATTCATATACAGCAGCATGGTTCGACGCCTTGTCTAAGAAAAAGAAAAACGCATGAATAATGCGGGCTAACGTAAATAGTCTGTTTTTTATTCGATGATAAAGTCAGACTAATTTTTGTTTGGTGCAATATGTACTTTACAGAACGCTTACGGTTAAGTTAATATAACTAATATAAAAAAAACAGTCTATCTCGTTGAGATAGACTGTTTTTTTATATACTTAAAGACGCAAATTATTAAACTAAAAGTTTAAACCCACGTCCATGAATATTTAGTATCTGCACAGCTTCTTCTTCTTTTAAATGTTTACGAAGTTTTGTTATATATACGTCCATACTTCTGGCATTAAAATAGTTATCATCTTGCCAAATAGCTTTTAATGCATAGTTACGCTCTAAAACCTCACCTATATTTTCACAAAGCATACGTAGTAATTCAGATTCTTTTGTAGTAAGCTTAACTTCTGAGCCATCTTTCATTGTTAATGATTGCTTATTTGAATCGAATTTAATACTACCTAACTGAAACTCAGTAATTTTTTCTTTTGAGGAAAGATTACTTCTACGCAAAATAGCTTCTATTCTTAGTAACAATTCTTCCATACTAAATGGCTTAGTCAAATAATCATCTGCTCCAGCTTTAAAACCTTCAAGAACATCGTCTTTCATCGACTTTGCTGTTAAAAAAATGATTGGCACATTTTCATTATCAATTCTAATATCTTTTGCTAATGTTATACCATCTTTTTTTGGCATCATTATATCAAAAATACACAAATCAAAACGATCATTTTTAAAAGCTCTGTATGCTTTATCGCCATCAACTTCTAATTGTGTTTTGAAACCCTTAACGGTTAAATACTCCTTTAATAACGAACCTAAGTTGTCGTCATCTTCTGCTAATAAAATTTTAATATCACTCATATTTCATTGTTTTAAATCAAAAGTACTTAAACTATAGGTAATTTTATAGTAAAAGTTGAACCTTTTTTTAATTTACTTTCAAGTTTTATTTCTCCATTATGTCCCTCAACAATTTTTTTCACATAGCTTAAACCTAATCCAAAACCTTTTACATCGTGAATATTTCCGGTTGAAACTCTAAAAAATTGCTCAAAAACTCTTTTTTGGTCATCTTTAGCTATCCCAATTCCATTATCAGCTACACTAATATATAAATAATTAGCAGTGCTTTTGGTTGAAATTATAATCTTGGGATTATCGCTTTTGTATTTAAGTGCATTCTCGGTTAAATTTACAAGTATATTTGTAATATGCAATCTATCAGCTTTTATTTCTGATTGTTTTGCATCTAAATTTAAAATAAGTTCGCCGTTTTCTTTCTGTACTCTTATATTAAAGTTATTGTAAACACCTTGTATTATTTGGTGAATATCAACCGTTTCAAGTTTAAGTTTTAGTAAACCTTTATCTAAAATTGATGTTTGTAAAACTTTTTCTACCTGTGTTGACAACCTATTTGCTTCTTGTTTAATAATATTTGATATTGATGTTATTTGTTGCGAACTATTATGCACATCATTATCTCCGAGCATTTGTGATGCTAGAGATATTGTTGATATTGGAGTTTTAAGTTCATGCGTCATATTACTTACAAAATCGTTTTTCATTTCTGATAACTTCTTTTGCCTAAATATTATTATAAGAGTTAATGTAAAGATTGTTAAAATTATTAAAATTACAAGCATTGAAGAAATTGCCATAACCCATAATGATTTTACAATATATCTTGCCTTTGTAGGAAAATTAACCAATAAATAATAGTTTGAGTTTTTTATATCGTTAGGAAACAATCTATGTCTGTATGTTTTATCGCATTCTGCATCATTAAATTTAGTAGAACAAAATACGGGTGTATTATCGCCTTCATAAACCGAAAACTCGTAATTAATATCAACATCATTTAGTTTTAAATACCTATCAAGCAAGGATTTTATTTGAGCCTTAGATACCCTTTTATTAATATCTTCATTATAGTCTAACAAACTATTTACAATTTTTTCAACAAATAAGGCTTTTTTACCTACCGTATGATTTATGTGTTTCTCTAAATCAGAAGTTTTTACAAATTCTTTTTTCATATTGGTATATTTATTTGATTTATTAAAAACCAGTGAGTCACCAATATATGCTTTTACTGTAGTATCAATTACCTGTGCGTGTTTATCTCTAAACGATGTTGCTTGTTTTGAATAGTAAAACTCGGTATTACTATCGGGCACTTGCACCCTATTTAAAAAAGAATAATTATCCGATTTTTGCAAATCTGTAGTTATATTTTTATATGAATATACTTCGTTTGAAATTTTATAGATTGTTTCATTTGTTTCAATATCTTTACAAACATCAGCCAGTACCGAGTTAACTATATTATTAAAATGCTTATTATTAATTGTTACGGCATCTTTTATCCAAGCAAATTGAATAAATGTTAATGCAGATAAAGCACTAAGCATAATTGAGACAAGAATATATAATCTGTTTTTATTCACTAATAATTATTTTTAGTAAAATTATATGTTTTAAATATTACCACAAATATTATAGTGTTGATTTAACAAAGATTAACGAGAATAAAAAAAACCGTTAAACAAACTGATAAACGGTTTTTTCTCAAATAATTTAACAATTACAACTTAAACTGCGATTTCAACCAATATTCTAAATTTTCTTTATCCGGTTTACCATAAAAATCGTTAATATAAGAAGTTACTTCATTTATTTTCTGCGATTTTTTTTCGTTTGCAAAACTATCAAGAATCATTTGCACTTCTTCTTTTAATTCTTTTACATTTGGAAACACAGGATTAAACGAGCTTATAGTTGTACTAATATTTTTGTTTGCATCTCTATATAAAATTGTAACATCGGTTATATTAGGGTTTGGTATAGGTTTTCCATCAACTGTTAACAGTTCGGTTCTATCAATAATAAGAGTATCATCAACCGAAGAAAGTTTTTTATTTATATTTTCTGCTTTGTATTTATAGCTTATATAGAAAAAATGTTTATCATCCATAGGAAACTCAGTTTTGCTAATCTTAAGCTTTACCTTATCAATTATTACATACTTACCTTTAAAATAGTTTTCTAAATCAACTTTATTAACCAACGCACCAGCTCGCGAACTCATATTACTCATTGCAGGTGCAAGATTTGCTTTTGCATAAGCTAAGTTAGTATTATCAGGTTTTAAAATAAAACGACCTTTTCCCGGACTAATTACTGCTGCACGCGAATTACTTGTTTTAAATAAGAACTCTTCGCCTTCGCTAAAACTATTTCCTTTCTGTAACGGATTATCATTCTTTTTATAAAGAATATTTCCATCAACTTTTATTACTTTGTAGTTTTGAGAAAATAAATTTACAAATAATATTAATAGTACTCCAACTCCTATTTTTTTCATCTTAATTATTTTTGTTTAATGTAAAAATACTAAATACATTTTATAAATACAAAATTCTATAACAGTCTAGTATAACATACAATATTATAATTTAATGCCTATTAAACATATGTCATCAATCTGCTCATAATTTTTACCTGTAATAGGGTCAATGTATGCTTTCCAAGTTTCAATACTCTTGTCAAAAATAATGCCTTGCTCTTCCATTGGCTTGTTAGATGAATTTACAATTAAGCGTTTAAAAGGTTTATATTTATATTTTTTTCCTTTTGGTCCACCAAATTGGTCGGCATAACCATCAGAAAACATATATAACATATCTCCTTTTTTAAGTTTAAATATATTATTTGTAAAGTTATCCATCTTTATATAGTGTGCTACCGGCATTTTATCTGGTTTTATTTCGTATAATACTTTATTGGTTATGGTCAATTTTTCATCTTCAAATATTTTATATAATGTATTCTCTGTTTCTACATTTATAACAGTATCAGATAAAATGTATAACGGATTATTAGCCCCTGCCCATTGCACAATATTTGTATCTAGATGGATTAGGCATATCGACATATCCATTCCATCTTTTTGCTCTCCTTCTAGTCCTTTTTGTTTTAGAGCATAAATTACCTTTTTACGTAATTCGTCTAATATTTGTGAGGCTGTTGTTACTTGATTATCGGTTACAATTTCGTTTAAAAACGAGATGCCTAACATACTCATGAATGCTCCGGGTACTCCATGTCCGGTACAATCTGCCACAGTAATTATTAGTGTATTTTTATTTCTAAAGGCCCAATAATAATCGCCACTTACAACATCTTTAGGCTTAAAAAGAATAAAATGTTCATCTAATGCCTCATCAATAAATTTTTTTGATGGAAGAACTGCCCTCTGTATTCGTTCAGCATAATTAATACTGTCTTGCACTTCGTTATGAATATGTGTTATTTCATCTTTTTGTTTTTCAATTTCATTTTTCTGGTGAACTACTTCTGCCGTACGATCTTCTACAATTTTTTCTAATTGAATATTTTTAGCTTTTAAACGTGCTGTATATAATCTAATTATAAGTATTACTATACCTACAAGTAGTAAAAAATATAATATATATGCTAATATTGAACGATACCAAGGACGCAATATTTCAAAACTGTATATTACTATATCGCTCTCTACACCATAAACGGTTTTAGCTTTAACCATAAATGTATATTTACCTTCGTGTAATTTTTGAAACTTAACCGATGTTTGTTTTGTCCAATGGCTCCAATGCTCATCGTAATTATTAAGTTTATACGAGTATGTTGGGGTTTTTCCATTTTGAACATATAACGATGAGTAATAAAATGTTAAAGTGTTTAAATTAAAAATAATTTTATTTGACGAGATAAGATTATTTCCATTAAAAATAACTGAATCAACCGAACATTTTACTTTTCTATTATACAATATTGGTTTAGTATTAATATTGTATTTGTTTAATAAATCGTAAGCAAACAAACCTGAATTTGAACAAAGCCAAATGGTTGAGTCAGCCTCTAAAAACAAATCATTATATACCTGATAACCAACTAAATTAAATCGTATGCTATTTAACGAATCGGCATTTACTCCATACATTATTGTATTTTCAACATTTGCAAAAACTTCGTTATTTTGTTGTTGTATTTTAAAAATACCTTTACCTGCCGGTATTTTTATATCGTAAAACCCAATAAATTTCCCATGTGTATCGCCTTGTTGCAGAGAGTCATATTTTTCCTCATCAATATATTGATATGTACCACTTTGTTGAGAAAAGTACACCTTATTGTTATATTTGAATGTTCTAACCCAACTATCGTCGAGTCCGGCTTCAGCAATAAATAAATAATAATTTATATTTAATTCTCCATCAACATCAATTTTGAATAAACCTGATGTTTTTGAACCCGCCCACAATCTTACATAGTTATTAACTATTTCATAATCAAAACCAATAAAATTGTCAATTATTTCTTCGTTTAATTTAACCAGCTCCCACTCATTTAGATGTTTATAAATAGCAAATCCATTTTCGCCAACAGCAAATAAAAGTTTTTTTTCTTTAACCCATAATATATTACGTGAATCTATATTGCTTATTTGTTTTATTTCGTTTTTAGTATTTAAGGTATAAGCACCATTTTTGGTACCAATAACTAAGCTATTTCCTGCAATTATCAATTTTGTAACACTGTATTTTATTGCTTTTACTCTTTTAAAAAAACGGTTTTCGTTATCACCTGTTTGAACAAACAATCCGTTTGTTGTTCCTACATATAGTTTACCATTAAACCTTTTTGTTGTAAAAACATTTCCGTACAAACCTGTTTTTTCGTTATAAAAAGAAATAGGCGAAGAATAGTTTACTCTACTAATTCCATTTTTTGTTGCGAGCCACAAATCGTTATACACATCTTGATGCACAGCATTTACACCATTATCAATAATTCCTGTTTTTTCGTTAAATATTTGCTTTATATTTCCAATACTATCAATAATTATTAGTCCATTTCTATCGGTATTTAATGCAATATTTTTATCGTGAAGTTTAATTGCTCCAAAAATTTTATAGGTGTTTAGTTTTGTTATACTTTTATTTTTTATTTTAAAAATAATAGATTTTGCCGGATAATACTCATACAAACCAATTTCTTGCGTAATAATTAAATATTTATTCTTAAATGGTATTACACCAAATACACCATAATTTTTAAATATCTCGGTTCCTTTAATAAACTCTAATTTACCATTGTTATATTTTACAAGGCCTAAATTACGTTGTCTTAAAATTAGTTTATTGTTAAGCATAAAAGCTAAATGAAAACTTGCCCCTTTAACTGTTGGTTTTATAGTAGTTATTTTATCATTTTTGTATATATAAACTTGTTTCTGTGAAAAAAAATAGGCTGTTCCGTTTGAATAAAAAACCCGTCTTATTTCTCCAAAACTTGCATCTTCATTTTTTAATTTATCTGATAATGAAAAATATTTTTTTTCGCCATTATTATCAATATCTATATAGCCAAATTCGTTTATTGATCCAAGGTATATTCTATTATTATCGGCTTTTACTAATGATAAAACAAATCCGTTAGGTGTTACTTTAATATCGTCCCAATTTTGACCATCAAACGCCAATACTTTTGTGCTGTTTCCAAAATACACAATTCCATCGTTAGCTTGAGCTACCGCCCAATTTTGTACATGATTTGATAAACCATAATTTTTTGGTGTAAAATTTTCGATAAATGGTTTTCGTTGTTGTGAAAACACAATGTTTACAATAATTAACGAAATTAGCAGAGTTAAAATCTTAAACATAATTATATTTTAAAATCTTTAGTAAAAATAGCTCATATATTTTTATTTCGCTAATTTTTATTTTTTAATAGTTAAATATTATATTTTTGATGATTAAGAAATGACTGAAGGAACAATTAACATATTTGATATTGGTGGGGCAACTATTTTAGTTGTTATAATGATAATAATATCGAATTTCTACAAAAACTCTAAAAAAGAAGAACAGCCTGAATATAAATATTTTACTTGGGGTCTGATAACCAAAATAGTTGGAGCAGTTGCTTTAGCTTTTATTTATGTTTTTTATTATGGTGGTGGCGATACTCAAAACTATTTTATTGGTGCTAAAGTTCTATCTAATTCATTTTTCACCGAACCCTTTAATTATTTCAGATTGTTACTATTAGATAATAATGAGATACCTTCTGACTTAGTACATATAACAAATAAAATTGCTTTTGCAAGAGCATCAGAAGAATGGTTTATGATAAAAATAACTTCTGTTTTAAATTTATTTTCTTTTAACAGATATTTAATTTCATCACTATACATATCGTTAATAGCATTTTATGGTAGTTGGAAAATGTATAAAAGTTTTTTATTTTTTTTCCCAAAATACCATAAAGCCACTTTTATTGCTATATACCTATTACCAAGTGTTATTTTTTGGAGTAGCGGGATACTTAAAGATACTATTACGTTTGCAGCTCTTGGTATTTTCTTTTATCAATTTATTAATATATTTTTTAAAAACAAAATTAATATTTTTAAAATAATAATATTAATTACATCATCTTATGTTATTTACAAACTAAAAGCATATATAATTCTTGGTTTTTTACCTGCTATCTTTATTGCATTATACATAAATTATAAAGACAGAATACGAAACAAGTTGATAAAGCAATTAACTGCACCTATTTTATTTATTATTATAATTTTCGCTGGCTATTTTTTACTATCAAACCTTATTGAAAGCAGTAATAAATACAAAGTTGAAACACTTGAAAGTAGAGTTCAAGGATTTCACTCGTGGCACACTACGCAAGGAGGTTCAACATATAGTTTAGGAGAGGTAGAATATACTCCTGTAGGCATTATTTCTAAAATACCTGCATCATTAAACGTAACATATTTCAGACCTTATTTATGGGAAGCAAGAAATATTACATCACTTATGGGAGCAATAGAAAGTTTTGCTATTTTAATTCTTTTCTTAATTGTTGTATGGAAAAACAGATTAAAATTGATAATCACTCCTTTTAAAAATCCTTTTTTGGCATTATCTTTAGTTTATTCAATAGTTTTTGGTTTTGCTGTTGGGTTTACCTCATATAATTTTGGGGCACTTGCCAGATATAAGGTTCCTGTAATGCCATTTTTTGTTTTTTTATTGCTTTATTTTTATTACAAGAATAAAATTAAGACTGAAGTACAGAATTAAAAACGTCTAAATATTTTTGTTTGTTTGCTTCAACCGAGTATTTTTCTATTACGGTTTTGCGTCCGGCTTTTCCTAGTTTTTTTCTTAGGGTTTTATCTTCTATTAATAAACTTAGTTTTTCAAACCATTCATCTTCAGTATTAGCAAGAAACCCATTAATTCCATCTTGTATTATTTCAGTATTTACACCTACCGGCGACATTATTGCAGGTATTTCTAATGCCATATATTGCAAACCTTTAAACCCGCATTTTCCCTTTTCCCATTCGTTGTTAAATAATGGCATTACACCAATATCAATTTCTTGTAAATCGTTAATTTCTGTTTTCTTTTGCCATTTTACAAATTTATAATTATTTAATTCTAAGTTTGGATTATCGTTGGAAATTACGAGAAAATATACTCCATAATTATATTCAATTTTCTTTAAAACATTTATGATTAATTGCAATTGTTTAAGCGTAGTTAATGTCCCTGTCCAACCTATCGTTATTTTTTTTGATTGGTTTTCTTTTTTGGGTTTATGATATTCAGTATTAATAGTGGTAGGAATTATTTTAACATTTTTATTATACTGTTTTGCATAATTTGCAAGATAATAATTACCAGTTATAATTACTTCTGCCCATTTACAAATATATTTTACTTTCCAAGGTGATTTAAAAAATCGAACAATCTTATTTTTATCCGAATAATCTAGATGCCAAATTGCATCATCAAAATCATAAATAATTCTCTTTTTAAAGATAAATTTAATTATCCATTCAAAAATTGGAGGTCCTATATGTGCTACTTCTCTATGAATAAATACAATATCGTATTTATTTATTGAAAGTATTAATAATTTTCTTTTGGCAAAAGCTAATGTTAAATAATAAAATTTTAAAAGATAATTTGAATTAGAAAATAAAATATACCAAGATTTTTCGTTCCAAAATGTTTTTTGAGTTATTTCGTATTTTTCTGATATAAAATTCAAATACTGCTCAAAACGAAAACGTTGTGAAGGTCCAATTCCTATTGGATATGGCGAAAGAAATAATATTTTTTTCTTTTTTTGGTTCATTTTCTTTAATAATTAGACCTAACAGGTTTTAAAAACCTGTTAGGTCTGGATTCAATTAATCAATATCTAATTCTTCAATTTGTTTTAATAAATTATTTTTTCTTTTTTGATTATGACAAAGTTCAAAATTATCTATATTTTCGAATAAACCTAAAACATATTCCTTTTTTATATTTGTTTGATTATTGGAAACGTAACTTAAATACGAAGAATATCTATAATCTCTAAAATTGCTTATTATTTTATGTTTTTCCGGATTTAAATGAATATATAATACTAACTCTTTTAAATATTCCTCATTTTTAACCTTTTTTCGCTGTAAATGTTCTTGAAATAAACTTCCCGTTCTGTTATACTTTTTATTTATTGCTTTTGTATATGCATTAAACATATTTGATAATACTTGATGTGTTTTTTTATCTTTTGCGTTGGTTGAGATTTCATTGGTTTCTTTAAATTTAATAAGTAAATGAAAATGATTAGGAAGTAAACAAAAAGCATATATTTCGATTGTTTCTAATAAATAACGTTTAATTAATTCTATAAAATAAACATAATTAATGTCTTCTTTAAAAATGTTTTCTTTATTATTACCTCTATTGTAAATATGATAGTAAAAACCTCTTTCGAAAACTTCTTGTTTCATTTTTTATTCTTTATAAGACCTAATAGTTTTTTTAAACCTTGTTAGGTCTGTTAATTACCTTTCTAAAAAATCCCCCAACGGATAAACCATAACATTATTTTTTAATGGAAATGGCATACGCACAGGTGCAATAACATACACTTCTGTTGCTTTTATATCGTCTAAAGCATACCAAAATCCTTTTGATAATTTTGGTGTATTAGATGTTTTTATTTCAATGGCAATTATACTATTTGCTTTTATTAACACCAAATCTATTTCGTTACCCGATGCTGTTCGATAAAAATAATGATTCCAATCTTTATATTTTGCTATTATATTTTCTATTACTGTAACTTCCCACGAACTGCCATAAACAGGGTGTACAAAAAGCTCGTTGTATGTATTAATATTAAGCAAAGCATGTAACACACCTGTATCTCTAAAATATACTTTTGGTGATTTAATTAAGCGTTTTTTTATATTAATATAATACGGGGGTATAATTCTAAGCATAAACGTATTTGCCAATATATCAATATATGTTTTTATTGTTGTGTGACTTACGCCCATTGAATTTGCCAATTGCGAACTATTTAAAACTTGTCCGTTTATATGTGCCAGCATTTGCCAAAATCTATGCAGTATGTCTGGCGGAATATTAAAACCAAAATTTCGCAAATCTCGTTCTAAAAAGGTTCTAATGTAATTTTTCAACCACACAAAAGCCAAATTATTATTTTTCGCTAAAATACTTCTTGGCATACCTCCTCTCAACCTATATGTTTGCATAGGTGTTTTATTTTTTATTTCCATCCACAAAAATGCAGATAGTTCAAAATAAAATATTCGTCCTGCCAAACTTTCTGATGTTTGCCTTAACAAATTGGGAGATGAAGAGCCAAGCACTATAAATTTTGTATTTTCATTATTATCAACAAAATTTCGCATTTCAGCAAAAACTTGAGGCATCATTTGTATTTCATCTATACAAATAACTTTGCCTTTATTCAAATTTAAGAATTTTTCTGTATTTTCAATTATTTGTCTATCAGAGTTTTTTTCTAAATCTAAAAAAATTACATCATTAAAATTTGCCAACAAACTTTTAGCAAGTGTAGTTTTTCCAACTTGCCTTGCTCCTACAATAGCAACAACTGGTATATCTGGCAAATATTTTTGTATTTGTAGTTCTTCTAATCTCTTTATCGACATAATAACTACAAATTTACAAATAAACTATGTAAATTGCAAATCAAAATCACAGTTTACGTATATTATCATAAATTAAACTATGTAAATTGCAAACAAAACTTGCAATTTGCATAGTTGCGAGGAGTTGATAATATTACAATATATTCTTATATATTTGATTATATGTACTATTGCCTTTATTTAAAGAAAAATATTCGTCAGCACCTTTTAGAATATTATCATTTGGTTTTGTTAAAAGCTCTTCAATTTTAGATATTGCTATTTTATAATTATCATCATTAAATTCTTTAACTAAAATACCCGATTTATATTTTTTAATAATCTCATCAGTATCGCCAACTCCAGAATTTGTAATTACAGGTATCCCCATACTCATAAACTCGCCTTGTTTAACCGGCGAGCTTGATTGTTTTGAAAAAACAGGTTTTATAAAAAATATACCTACATTAATTTTTGATAATTCTTTTGGAACATTGTTTCGTTTTGCTGGTGCAATTTCAAAATGTTCGGTATTAATATTTTTTGCAATAGCTTTATTTAAAATTGTTGCTGGTGTTTCTGTAGTAATAAATTTGAATTTGGCATTTGGATATGTTTTTAACAGTAGTTTAAAAAAATCAAGCATCTCATCGAGCATATACCAAGTGCCTATTGAACCTAAATAGCCTAATGTTAATTTATTATTTTGTATTGATAATTTCTTATTTAAAGCTTTAAATAAATTGGTATCTACTGCACAAGGTATTACATAAATTGGTTTTGTAACCCCCCATTTATTCTGCATTATTTGTTTGCCTATATGTGTTAATGAAACAATAGCATCGGCATTTTCAAGAAATTGTTTTTCTTTTTTCTTAAAATACTTGTAAACCATTTTATAATGGGGCTTTGTTAAATCCCATATTTTACCATCAACACGTTCGTCTGCCCAAAAACCACGCATATCAAAAATAAATTTTATTCCATATTTTTTTTGCATTTTAAGGCCTACAATAGAAGATATATAACTACGACAATGAACTACCGAAAATTGTTTTTGTTTGTGTAGTTTTTCTGCTAATTTACCTATAGATTTTATATCTTTTACTGTTGATAAAATCGGTGGTTTTTTTGTGTAATTAATTGGTTGCCAATCTATATTGTTTTTTTTGCAAATGGTTGCAATTTCATGTTTACCATTGTTATATCGCTCAGGTTTTTCTGCAGAAATAATTGTAAAGTTGTAACCGGCTTTTGTTAATCCTATTACGTAAGGTAATATTTGCGATTGCCCTAATGGGTCGGTTAGCCCGTCGTATGATATGTAAAGTATGTTTTTATTCATTCTTCTCAAAATTAATAAATATAATTTATGTTTATTATATTATTTAAGTATTCGCTATAAATTATAGTAAAATACTATTCTACACCAATAAATGCTTTATAATTGCTAAACTTCGCCTAGAAAATAATGATTTTGGACATTGCTTAATAGTTTGTAAAAAATATTTTAACCCCTCTTTTTTGTATTTAGCCAAAACTAAATGTAAAGCAATATACGAGTATGTATTTGCAATAAATTTATTTTTTTTACTACCTATAAAATTTGCAACCTCGGGATTTTGCAAGGTGTATTTTAAAAATAATTCTTTACGTTTTATTAATGCGTCTTTATTTATTAATGATACGCTACGATTAGTATGATTAACTAAACAACTTGTTATAATTGGGTTATGATATATTTTATATTCTAATGCAATTCGTAACCACAACTCATAATCTTCTGATGCAGTAAGGTGAATATCTTCATTAAACATATTTGTTGTTGCAACATTATTTTTCAAGAACATACCATGGCAGGATATAATATTACCTTCTTTTATTAATAAATTATTAATTGATTTATTAGCAAAACTCATTTTTCTTTTAGTAGTTTCAGTAATTATTTCATAAGCTTGAAACAAAACATCAATTTTATTATTAATAATATACTTATTTGCTTCGTATAAATGATTTTCATAAAACAAATCGTCAGAATCGAGAAATGTAATATATTCGCCTGATGCTTTTTTTGCCCCAAAATTACGTGCAACAGCTCGTTCTTCGTTTTTCTTTTTATAATATTTTATTCTATGGTCTTTTATATTTTTTACTACTTCTTCTGTGTTATCTGTACTTCCATCATCAACAACAATTAGCTCGAAATTTGTAAATGTTTGGTTTAAAACTGAATTTATTGTTTTGGCAATAAAATTAGCTCTATTATATGTGGGTATTATTATTGAGAAGTATGGTTGTTTCATTTTTTAACTTTTCACAAAACTAATACATTATTATTCTCATCCCAAAATATATTTAATGTAAATAAAAGCTCTCTAATTTATCAATAAATAACTCTAAATTAAATTGCTTAACAGATTGTTTACCGTTTATAATTATATTAGTTCTTAATTCGGTATTTTCTAACAGCTCTTTAATTGAATTATATATTTGCTCTGTATTACAAGAATCTACAACTAGGACGTTTTGTTTATTTTTAATGAACTCGTTGGCGACAGCGGACAAAGTAAAAACTGAAGGAATACCTGATGCTAATGCTTCAACATAAGTTTGTCCAAAAGCCTAAATTTCTTTGTTTATAGGTGTATGAACATATACATCAATCACTTAATTAACCCCTGCCTAATGAATTACCTATTTTTGATCATTTTTGTTTTGTAAATTCTTCGTCAAATAAACCTTTATTTCCTTGTTTTTTATACATCAGTATTTGTATTAATATTTTACTCAAAGCACTAATTATCTAACCGATATACAGACATTTAACTCCTATACCCCCGTAAGTATGTTAAGGTAAGGTTTAAAGTTTTCCTCAGAAACTTTAAACATATTTACAACATTTTCTTTTAATTCATTACCATATTCAATATACAATTTAGATTCATACATATTTACCAAAACACCTTTAAGCTCCTTACTACATTTATGCTGTTCTAAAAGTATTCCATTTTCTTTATTAATTATATAATCATCAAAATCGCCTACACCTTTGCAAGCTATTATTGTTTTAGACATTATAGCCATTTCTTTAGCAGCACTACTACTAGCTTCGGTTAAAGATGGATGAATCATAATATCTGAGGCAGCCATATAATCAAGAAAATCATTAATAAAGCCAAGCATTATAATATTATTTTCTAAATTATTTTGCTTTATATATTTTTTTAAATTTTCTTCTTCTTGACCTTCATCTAAAACAAACATTTTTATATCATAACCTTTGTTAACTAGCTCCTTAATAATAGGAAAAATAATAATATGACGTTTAAATGGGATCAATCTAGAACACATTATTAAACGCATTTTTGCAGTATATTTATTTTTAATTTCTGCTACTTTATCTTTATTCGGTTTATTATAATTATTAAAATTATATACATACTTAATAATTGACACTTTGTTCATATTAACTTTTTCAAAATTTTTCATTCCGTTATATACACTGTAAGAAGGAACAATTATTTTTTTTGCTAACAAGTTAATCACTTTATCAAAAA
This sequence comes from uncultured Bacteroidales bacterium, assembly GCA_947311115.1. Lineage (GTDB taxonomy): Bacteria > Bacteroidota > Bacteroidia > Bacteroidales > JAFGXI01 > DYMG01. The sequence goes on from CAMZKE010000146.1 coordinate 14,688, forward strand.
AAACTTCCATTTTATTTACTTTTATAGAAGAATCTATTTTGTTAAATTTAAAGTGATGTCTAAATACAATAACTTTAGATTTTATAAAAAACTGTGCAAAAACTGCGATAAAATTAACATGTTGTAAATTAGATAATACAATACTAATATTATTATTTTTACAGAATTTTATTAAATAATTTATTTGTAAAATGTAGTATAATATAGAGTTATTTTTATTGACAACATTTGAGAATGTTTTCACTCCATTTTTCTCTAATTCGTAATGCAAATCTCCTTTTTCAATTGTGGTAAGCAAACATATATCAAAACCTCTTTTATAATACTCTAAAATAACTGTTTCAAGTTGATTAGTTCGCTTATTTGATGGATAATATACTAATATTTTTTTATTCATTTGCAATTTTATTTATACACCAAATTTTTTGTAAACCATATTTGTATTCTGTAAATACAATTTCTAATTTGCAATTATTTAACATTTCTTTAAGTTCTTCTCTGTTATACTCTTCAACATGATCTGTATCTGTGTAAATTAAATCTGTTTTTATATCATTTCTATAATAATTAAGGTAAGTACTATCAAAATCAGGAACCTCTATGTATATTTTTTTAAAATAAGGAATGTAATTAGATAAAAAAAGCTCAGGATTATCGATGTGCTCAATTACATGTGAAAGTATTAAAACATCAAAAATAATTTTGTTCTTTTGTATATATGATAATGCATCATCACAAACAAAAGATAAATTGTTTTTATTGTATTTTTTATTTGCTATTGCAATAGAATTAGAATCGTAATCTATACCTATAACTAATTTAGCTTTATTTGCAATAGCATAAGCAATCTCACCATACTTACACCCTAAATCAACAACAGTATCTGTGTGTGATACTTCTTTTAAAATAGTTTTGTATGTATTAATTCGAATTGGATGTGTTGACTCACTATAATATTTAAAAGACTCTTCATGTGATAACCTGTTAAATATCCACTCTAAATCTAGGAATAACTTTAATCGTCGTTTCCTAGTTAAAAGAATTAATTTACTAACTCTATATATAAATGTTAATAATAAATTTCTTTTTTTTTGTCTTGTTAATTTCATTTCTATTATTTAAAACAATAATTATTTATTATATCATTAAAAATACTTTTATAATGGCTAATTGCATTTTCTTCTGTATATTTTTGTCCAATTTGTCTAAGTTTTGTAGACATAATTTCTTTTTTTTCTGTTGATAAATTCATAAACCAAATTATTTTTTTAGATATTTTTATAATATCTAATTCAACAATTAAATCTTTAAAATCATCTATTAATATTTCTTTACTTCCAGTCCATTCCGATACTATTGGAATGAGCCCTGCATAAATAGCCTCAAGTACAACAGTAGGAAAAGCATCGCCTCTAGATGTGTGTAAATACAAACTACCATTACTTAGGAAATCTTCAATATTATTTACATATCCTACAAAATGAATACTATTTTTAATTTCGTAAGTATATTTAGACAATAAACTATCTTGAACCTCATAATCCCAATCACCAATAATAGTAAAAGTCATATCATTAACAGTTTCAAAAGCTAATGCGTATGCTTCTATCATTATATCCAATCCCTTATACCATGTTCGCCACCCCCCTGGACCTGAAGATAAAAAAACAATATTTTTATTATTAAAATTAGGTTTGATTGATAATAATTTATGCATTCGTTCCTTTGGTACCCCTAAAAAGGATACATAAGCTTTAGGTTTAATAATATTATTTTTTTTAGCTAAATCATTTGCCATTTTTCCTTCAAAAATTAATATATCATATTTATTTAACACATAACTTATAATTTTTTTTACTAATTTAGAATACCAATTAGAATATAAAAAATACATAGTTTCATCTCCTAAATGAGCAATAAGAATTTGTTTTGAATTAAATCTAAACATTTTCATTAATACAGGGCTTATGTGAGGACCAGAAACAAGAAATATGCAAAATTTTCTGACATCTGTAAAAGCAAAAGCATTATAAATCCATGCATATATTTTATATAACCGATTTACTTTAATGTTGTTCCACTCTTTATATTTATCAACAGTAAAAATTCGCTATTAATGCTTTTCGCTAACTTGCCATGCATAATATGAGGACCTGTTCGTCCATGAATATATGCAATTTTAATATTATTTTCTTTTTCCAACATAAATAAATGTATTACCTGACTTATTATTAAATGAACTTAAATATATACTAAACCTTGCTATTAAATACTTACTTTTATTTGCTAATCCTTTTGTCTTAATTGTATTAGGATACGGCCATTCAGCTTCTGATATATTATAATGTATAGTTTCTAATCCTAATTGATCGAAAAACATCAATTGATTTTTTCTATTTGAAAAAAATTGATGTGTAGGAACATGGTTTACTATTCTATCTGGTTTGATAATTTTACTAATTTTAAAATATATTTTTCTTGTAAATAATGCAAAATTCGCATTTGTTTCTATGGGACCTTCAATTAATAGCATCCCGTTAGGTTTTAATCTATTTAATAATTTATTTATTATATTTTTAGGGTGAGGTAAATGCTCCAATACATTACTTAATCTTATTAAATCAAATTTTGGAATACTGCCATTTAAGACATCTTCAATTAAAAAAAAATCTGTATCTATTGAGGCTCTTAATAAAGCTACATGTTTGTTGTTAAATTCTGCCCCTCTACAATTAATTCCGTAATTTAATGCATTTACAACAAAATTTCCATCGCCACAACCATAATCTAACATAGTAGAGTTTGCTTTTAAGTATTTTTTTATTATATCAAATTGATATTTATATGAATATCGCAATCCAATAAGTTTTATTTTTATATCTATAAGTTTAGTATTAACACCATTCTGATACGAAGGAGGATACATTAATTCAAAATCTTCAACTGATGGCATTGGATTTATATATATTAATTTACAATTAGTGCATTGAAAATAATTAAATATTTTCCCATTAAACTCTGTACTTGGTAAATATGATTTTTTATACTTAATATTATTACAAAAAGGACATGTCATATATTTAATATTTCGGTGTAAAATTTATTCATTTTTTCAATAACCATTTCAATAGAAAATCTTTGTTTAACAGTTGTGATTGCATTATTACCTAAACTTAATCTTAAATCAAAATTATTTAACAAAAGTCCCATTTTAGTTGTTAAATCATCAATATCTCCTAATTTAAATACTAAACCATTAACATTATTTTCAATAACATAAGTTAATTCATTAATATTTGATACTATCACAGGTAAACCTGATGCCATTTTCTCTAACAAAGATAAAGGTAAACCCTCTTTATAAGAAGGAAAAACACCTACATCTACTTTTCTTAATATATTGGGAATATCTTTTACTGTTCCAATAATTTTTATTGTTTCACAACTGCCTTTTATTTTATTAATACTATCACCAATTTCATTAGGACCAACTATCCACAATTCTCTTTTTATATCACTATTAATTTTTTTCCAAGCATTAATTAAATCTAAATGTCCTTTTACTGGAGATATTCTTGCTATATAAATAAAAATGATAGGCTCTTTATTTTTTTTAGGTTTGGACTTGTACTTATTTAGGTCTATGCCATTATCTATTTTTGTATATTTTTTATTTCGAGAAATAAATTTATGCTTTTTTGCAACATCTTGAACTTCTTTAGAAACAAAAATTAAATTATATTGCCTGTACATTTTACGATAAATAAACCCTAAAATGTGTCTAATAATTGTATTGTAATCATTAGGTGAAATTCTAACTAAGTGGTCAGTATATACGAGTTTGACCTTTATCTGTTTTTTTACAATTAATCCTATTTTAAGAAAACGAGGTAGCGTGTGAAAATGAATTATATCAGGTTTTTCTTTCACTATAAAGTCAATTACATTATTATAATCTTTATATATTTTATCAGATATAAATGTTTCAATAAAATAATCTCTTAATCGGTAGTTATATTTTACTTGCGATTTAAAAACAATTAACTCAATACATAAATCATTGTCCCATCCTGAAATATTATCAGATAGAGATATAAGCTTGACAGTATATTTACTGTCATGTTTATTTATTGTATTTTTAACAACTTCAGTAACACCGCCAACAGCCAAATTATCAACTACATATAATATTTTAATTTTATTCAAATTTGATTAATCGTTTTTTAATTACATTTTTTGTAAAATTGCATAAAAAATATAATAATGCAAAAAATGTTTGATAATAAAATTAAAAGCCCGATAACTAATTCTTATAATATAAAATTGATTAAAAATATTAACACAAAAAATATTATCATAGATTATCAAAAGATATTACCTAATATACAAGTATCTTTATATTTTAGAGATATAAAAAAAATTAGCATTTATGAATGTATAGATACCGGTTATCAATTTTTCTACCCGTATATTGAAGGTAGCGATATTTACTATTCTAAATTAGGTAATCTAGCTTGGTATTATTCAGCATGGAAATGGGAACATAATATAGCACTTAATTATATTAAAGAAAACAGTAATTTATTAGAAGTTGGCTCCGGTAAGGGCGGATTTATTCTATCTTTAAAAGAAAAGATACAGTGTAATTCTACAGGATTGGAACTAAACCCTGACATTAAAAAGATAACAAATGAGTATAATATTAATTTATTAAATGAAACTATTCAAGTGCATTCAAAAAATAATATAGAAAAATATGATATTGTTTGTTCTTTTCAGGTTTTAGAACATATTTCGGGAGTTAACAATGTTATAAATAGTATGATAAAAAGCCTTAAGCCAAAAGGGAAACTGATAATAAGTGTTCCAAATAACGATAGTTTTATTAAAGACAACCCATTACCATCAAAGGTTCTGAATATGCCTCCTCACCATGTTGGTTTATGGAATAAAACTTCTTTAACTAATTTAACAAAATATTTTAATATTAAACTTATTGAGATAAAGGAAGAGCCATTGCAAGAAAGTTCTGTGCAAACTTATATTTCGACAAAGTTTTATAAAATTTTTAAATCTCAGCTTTTACTCAAAATATTTAATAAATTAAAAGTAGGTTATTTTATTAGTAAATTCATAAAAAAAGAAAAGATTACAGGACATACTATTATTGCCATTTATGAAAAAAATTAGTAGTTTTTTAAAAATTTTATAGCATTAAATATTTCTTTTTTAATAAAAAAAACAAAACTAATACTTAAAACTAATGTAGGTATTGAATATACATAGTAATTATTATTAAATTTTAATATATAACTCATAACTATTACAGAAATAATTATTAATATA
>CAMZKE010000147.1 GCA_947311115.1 uncultured Bacteroidales bacterium
AAAGTCTTGTAATCCGGGTTAATGCATTTTACAAAGTCCGCAAAATTTACAATTTTGCGTGTCTATTGAATAAAGAAAAAATTGTAAATTTGGCTAAGTGATAAATTGAAAATTCAGTCCTTCTAAATCCCTTACTATTCTTACACAAACCGCTAATGGAAAAGTAAAAGCCTATCTGGCTTGAAGATATATAATGCAAATTATTGGCATTTTGGAATCTTACATAAAACCACAATAAAAATTAACAAGCTGTAAATAAACGACTTATTATAGTATTGAATACTATATGCAATACATTAAGTTGCTAATATAAAGCATATTAATTATGAGTACGAAACTTTAGTTCTATAATATACCGATAAAACAAATACAACTGTATATCCTGATAAATAATACCTTAACAAATTAGATATATTATATTTATAAATAAGATACGTAAGTACAATATTTAATATACCTGCTGTAATAATTAATAAATAAAACAACTTGTTTAAATTTATGTTTTTTAATCCATATAATATATAAATAATAAACAATGGTGTAATTACAGATATAGTTCTGTCTTGTACGGTTGCCCATAAAAATAACATTGGAGTAACAATTATTCCTGAAAACAATAGCAATTTTGAATAGGTATAAGTTTTAATATTTTTAATAAGATGAAAAATTCCAACTCCAATAAATAGCCAATAAGTATCAAAACTGTGTACTATTTGCTCAAATTTTATTGAAAACCCATTATCAATTATAAATTCTTCAACTATATTATTTAATATATTATTAGTCTTATAATTTGCGGTAATAAGCCACTGAACAGTATAAATTAATATTACACTCACAAAAAGTAATATAAAGTTTTTAATAAATTTTGATGATGAAAAATTAACAAGCGAATCAGCAATTATTACTAAAACAGCTAACCCAGCACTCTCTTTACTTAACACACCCAATATTATTAATAATGAGAGTATTATGTATTGTTTTACTGAAATTTGCGATTGTTTTTGCCCTAAAAAGTATAAATGCATAATTAATATTGAGAAAAAATATCCGGCAATATCGTTTATTAGCTCTAATGAATGTACTGCAATAGGCTGAATTGTAAAAAATATAAATACACTCAAATATTGAAGATTTTTACCAAACTCAAAAACAGAAACTAATTTGCTCATTAATACTCCTGATGAAATAAACAATAATATATTTTGCAATAACATAAATGTTTCAATTTTTACATTGAAAACATAATTTAGCACTCCGGGAAGTAGTAATATTGCAGGTTTTGTTATTCTCGATTGTGTATCAACAACATTATGATTTCCAAATAATACTTTTGTTGCATTTACAAAATTTATGGTATCAGCTTGATTATATCTTATAAAACTGAACATAAAAAAATACAAAATACAAAAACCAACGGAAATTAGTAGAGGTATTAATATGGGGTTATTTTTAAAATTCATTTATTGAACAAGTAAATTACAACCACGAATATCGCTATTATCGAAACGCCCAAGAATTGTAAAACTACCATTATCAAACTGTTTACCTAAGTCTTTGGTTTCAATAAACGAACAAGAATTTATATTTGCAAGGTCAATAATATTTATTCCTCCTGATTTAGCTGTTTCTACATAAGCAAAAGGGTCGTAAATATCGCGAATTAAAACTTTCATCCAATCCGGAGTTGTATAAATACCTTCGCCTTTCGAGTATGCTTGCGAAAGTAACTCAGTCATTCCATACTCCGAGTGAATTGTTTTTACGCCTAATTTATTGATGAGTATTTTGTGCATTTCTTGCTTCGAAATTTCTTTGCGTTTACCTTTCATTCCGCCGGTTTCCATAATTATAGCATTGTTAAGTGTTAAATTATAATTTTCGGCTAAATCTAAAAGTGCATAAGTAACCCCAAATAAAATGTATTTTCTATTAGTTTTTTCGAGTGCTTCAAGTGTTTTTACAAGTTCATTTAAATTATTTAAATAAAATCCACTTTGCGAGTTTTTGCTATGTTTAATTAACGACTCAACCATATAAATTAAACTTGAACCTTCACGTTCTAAATACGATGGCAATAAACCAAGAATACAGTAATTTTGCGGATTCCCGTAAAACTTTTCAAATGCTGAGTTAAAGCTTTTTTCGTATAACTTTAAATCTGCAACATAATGTTTACTTGTACTCATGCCTGTTGTTCCGCTACTTGTAAAAATTAGCTGCTCCTTTTTTTTTGTCGATACAATTTTATGCGTTTTAAAAAATTCGATTGGCAAAAAAGGAATGTCGGTTATTTTAGTAATTTTATTTATATCTGTTTTTAAATATTTTAAATATTTTGCATATACAATATTGTTTTTCGCCTGAAAGCGAAAAACTTGTAATGCAGTTTTTTCAAACTCAGAGCTTGAACTTATGTTGAATATCTTTTCTGACTTTATCAAAAATTAATTTTATTCAAACCTAATGTTTTTTTGGTTTATTATCAAAAAAAATTATTGGCGAATTAATTGTTGTACATCATTTATACATTTCTAAAAACTCAAGTTTATTATCGTAAATATCGACTATATAAACAAAACCGATATTTTTAATAAATGTTATTTGTTTAACTTGTATATTCTCATCAGAAAAATTAAAAATGTACGACTGATAATTAACACCTTTATATTCAACAGTATCTATAACATAATCTTTTGAATTATCACAAAATTCCGTATCAAAACATTTTGTTATTTTGTTTTCACAATTCTGAAAGTCATTGTCGGTGGTATCTATGTAATTTACACTTATACTTTTATATAAATTATCTTTATAAAAAGAATCATTTTTTATTAAATCAATATAAATTGTATTATAATAACCTAATAATATATAATTAAGCTCTAATCTACCTCTAATCATATATTTATTTGCCGCATCGTATTTTTGTTGGTATAAATTGATATTAATATTTGAATTTATTGTATCAGTATCATTTAATAAATATTTTCTTTGATACCTTATATAATAACTCAGTGGTTGTTGTCCTATAGAACTATCTTTTAATAAAATAAAAGATAAATCATCGTTTGTGAAATTATAATAAATAGTTTCTTTATCTTTTTTACACGAAAAAAATATTGTAAAAATTAGCAATATGTATAATAATTTGTGTTTCATATTAATCTCTTTTTACGGTAAAATTATATTTAATACCCAAACCAAAATACAAATAATCATTATATTCAATTAATGTAAATGCAGCAATATTTTTGTTAAACGAATAATTATAACCTAACTTATAATACATTAACTCTAAAAAAGAAAAATAACTAGGTATTGGTGAAGTAAACCTATAAGTATCGTTTAGCCAATTAACTCTTTTGTTATACAAGAATCCAAAATAATTTAAAGAAGTATTAAAAAATACAGAACTTCGTTTAGCAAAAGAATATTTCACACCTAACGAAACGCCAAATAAATAAGTATAAGTTGCTTGTTTATAATAATTACTATTTGATGACGAACACAAAAAACATTCGCTGTAATTTTCCATAGCTAATTTTTCATCAAACACCTGATTATGAAACGAATGCATTATCATATTAACACCTGCTTTTACAGAAAAATTATTTTTAAACGTCCAAATATATTCCGCTGTTATTCCTGAACCCATTGTTGAATACGATTCGTAACCAATATTTCCTGCCGGACAAGTTGTTGCATCAATAACGAGGTTATTATGTTTATAAAAACTTTCTTTAGTTGTTCTATATCGCCTCATAAAGTTTCGTGGAAAACTACCATATGCCGATATTTGTATATTATGCTTTGTTTTATATTGCTCTTGCGAAACAGATATTTCTGTAAAAATTAATAGTATAAGTATTAAAATTGTGTTTTTCATCTTAAAAATTAAAACGTATAAATTATATAAATATTATTTATTATAAAATAATTTCTAAAAACTCATCTTCCGAAATAATTTTAACACCAAATTTTTCGGCTTTTTCCAGTTTACTTGGTCCAATTTTATTGCCTGCCAAAAGATAATCTGTTTTTTTTGATACAGAGCTTTGGTTTTTACCGCCATTATCTTCAATCATTTTTTTAAGCTCATCGCGAGAGTATTTCTCAAAACTGCCTGATATTACTATTGATAAACCTTTTAGTTTATCTGATTTTGGCTTGTTTGTTTCTTCAGTATAAAGTTTTACACCTGCTTCTTTTAATTTGTTAATTATGGAAATACTTTTTTCATCTTTAAAATAAGATACTATACTTTTTGCAATTACATCTCCTATTTCATCAATTTCGGCAAGTTGTTCTTGGTTCGCTTGCATTAAATCGTCAATAGATTTAAAATGTTTGGCAATTATTTTAGCAACTGTTTCTCCAACATATCTAATTCCTAAACTGTAAATAATACGATGATACGGTACTGTTTTAGATTTTTCTATACTCTCTAATAAATTATCAGCAGATTTTTCGGCAAAGCGTTCCAATTTGAGCAAATCATCGCGTTTAAGCGAATACAAATCAGCAATATTATTAATTAATCCCGCCTCAACAAGCATTTTAACTGTTGCTTCGGCTCCTGCTATATTCATAGCTTTGCGAGAAAAGAAATGTTCTATCTTACCAATAATTTGTGGTGGACAAGCATATTCGTTTGGGCAAAAATGTTTGGCTTCTCCCTCATCTCTAACAAGCCGGGTTTTACACTCCGGACAATGAGTGATATACTCAACTTTAGGCAAATTTTCGGGGCGTTTTTCTTTGTTTACAGCAACAACTTTTGGTATTATTTCGCCACCTTTTTCAATAAAAACATAATCGCCAACACGAATATCTAAAAGTTCTATTTGGTCGGCATTGTGCAAAGATGCTCGTTTAACAGTTGTACCGGCAATATGTACAGGTTCTAAATTTGCCACAGGAGTAATAGCACCTGTCCGTCCTACTTGATAATCAATGCTCAAAAGTTTTGTTTCTACTTGCTCGGCTTTAAATTTGTATGATATTGCCCAACGTGGCGATTTTGCTGTTAAACCAAGTTCTTCTTGCAAATCTAAATCATCAACTTTTATAACTATTCCGTCAATATCAAAAGCTAAGTTAAAACGTTCTGTATCCCAGAATTTTATATATTTTGAAACTTCGTTAATGTTTTTTGCTTTTTTTATTTGCTCAGGTACTTTAAAGCCCCATTCTCGTGCTTTTTCCAGATTTTTGAAGTGCGATTTTGTTGGCAGATTTTCACCTAACATATAATACACATAACAATCTAGATTTCGTTTTGCTACTTCGGCAGAGTTTATAAGTTTTAAACTTCCACTTGCTGCATTTCGTGGGTTTGCAAAGGGAGTTTCGCCATTTGCAATTCGTTCTTTACTAAGTCTGTCAAATTCTTTATGTGGCAAAACAATTTCGCCACGCATTTCAAATTCATCGGGAAAATCGTTTCCTTTTAATTTAAGCGGAATGCTGCGAATTGTTTTTACGTTTGCTGTAACATCATCGCCTTTAACTCCATCGCCACGAGTAATCCCTTGCACTAAAATCCCATTTTTATATGTTAAACTTATACTTGTTCCGTCAAGTTTTAATTCGGTAACATAATCAAATTCTTGTTCAATAATTTTTTTTATTCTTGTATCAAAATCCTTAAGTTCATCAATATTATAAGTGTTACCTAGCGATAGCATAGGAAATTTATGAAAAACTTGTATGAAATTATTATTAGAATCGTTACCTACACGTTGTGTTGGTGATGTTGAATTATCAATTTCAGGATATTTTTTTTCAAGACTATCAAGCTCCATCATAAGCATATCGTACTCAAAATCAGTAATTGTTGGGTTAGACAGTACATAGTAGTTATGATTATGCTCGTCAAGGGCTTTTCTTAAAAACTCAATACGATTGATAGCTTCTTTTTTTGTCATTTTATTATTGAAGTTGATTAATTTTCAAAATTAATTAGAATTAAATCATAAAAAAAGTTATTTAAGTCATCTGATAAAATAAAATTATTATTTTTACATAAACAAGTTGCAATATATGTCGGAATCAACGCAAAAAAGACTGAAATTAACTCAATTTAAATTAGATACAATTTTAAGTGTAACTAATGCAATAAATGCCAACACATCGGTAAAAGAGTTGATTACAATTTTTCAGAATGTATTGATAAATGAGCTAAATATTGGAAAAGTTTCTATTTACAGGTTTAACGGAAACAGATGGAAAAGTATTTTAGATGTTGGCATAAAAAAACGATTTCTTAAAAATTTCGATTTCGATAGTTTCGATAAAGACGATATTCAAATAAAATCGACATTAGATGTTGATAATGAAAATATTAAAAAGTTTGATTTTATTATACCTGTTTACCATAAACGAACACCTCTTGCTTATGTATTTATTGGTGATATTGATGAGGAAAGTTTTGGAATGAGCCCATCGGTAAAGCATATAAATTTTATTCAAATTCTTGCAAATATTTTAATGGTAGCTATTGAAAATAAACGGTTATTTCGCGATTCGCTAAAGCAAATTGCTGTTAAAAAAGAAATGGAACTTGCCGCAAGTATGCAAAGCATGCTAATCCCAAACAACGAGCAACTACCTAAAAATGAGCACATAAAAATGTATGCTCATTACGAACCATATTGGCAAGTAGGTGGTGATTATTACGACTCTATTGTTTTAGATAATGACAATATCGCTTTCTGTATAGCCGATGTGTCGGGAAAAGGAACTTCGGCAGCTATTTTAATGTCTAATTTTCAAGCGAATTTGCGAGCATTAATTACTCCTGAAATTTCTTTATCACAATTAATTACAAAACTAAATAAACGCATTATAGATTTAACTAATAGCGATAAATTTATAACTATGTTTTTAGGGCGATATAATTGCAACACTAAAACTCTAAACTATATAAATTGCGGGCATTTGCCTCCGATTATGTATTCGAAAGACACTAACAAAATTGAGCTATTGAAGAAAGGAACAATTGGTTTAGGAATGTTAAAAACAATACCAAAAATTACTGAAGGCACAGTTGAAATTAATTCAGGTAAAAGAATTATTTGTTTTACTGATGGCGTTAATGAAACTGAAAACGAAAAAGGCGAGGAGTTTGGTGTTGAACCAATAAAGTTAACTATTTCAAAAGAACAAAATATAAATAACACTATTAAAGAAATTGTTTACAAGTTAAATAAATTTAATGGGAAAGCCAGCTTATTTGATGATGTTACTCTTTTAGGTATCGATATTTTTTAAAATACAGGGGTTCTCTTCTTTTTGTTGTTTCATCTTTTTTTGCAAATTTATTATAGGCGAGGTTTGGTGTTCTAACTTTTTAAATGCGTACTTTAACCCGCATTATTCACAAAACCGAACAATATTAGTATAACTCACTCACAAACAGCTCATTGCCATAGCACACAAACAACCCATATTTGGGTGGTTATATTTTTTAATATGCATTTTTTCCTGATACATTGTTGCAAACCATTTGCAGTATTCATATATAGGTTCATGGTTCGATGCCTCATCTCAGAAAAAGAAAAATGCATGAATAATCCTAACATAAATAGTCTGTTTTTTACTTGATGCTAAAGTCAGACTAATTTTGTTTGGTGCAATATGTACTTTACAGAATGCTTACGAATGTCCTATAATAAAAAAATATCGTAAAGTAACTTTACGATATTTTTTTATTGTATATCAAAATTTGATATTAGTTTATTTATTAATAAGAGAAGTTTATATAAATGGTCTTAACATCATCATATTTAAATACTTTAAATTTTCCTTGTGGGTGACTGTAAGAAGGAAACATCCATCTATTAGGTCCAGCATACCACTCAGTATAATACTTAGTCTTCCTTACATAACGATTATTAAAATTACAAGCGTAAGAGCCATTAATGTATGCATATTTTCCTGACTGGTAAAGATAGTACCAACTACTGCCCCATTTTACTAAATGATAAGTATATGCTCTATATCTCCAATACCTATAAATAGACGAACCTATCATATCCATACCTCTATACTGAGTCTCTGCTATGCCATACAAACAATATTTAGTTGCGTTGATATAATAATCATATAAAGCATAATTTGTATGGGTGCCTTTATCCATACTTTCCTTTTTAATGAAAATATTAACTGTTTTTTCTTCAAACATTTTTGGGTTGATATTTTCAAAACTAACACTTTCCATTTTTTCTAGTTTTGCTAGATCACCATCCATAATACTTCCAACTATATGTTTATTTTGGATTATAATTTGTTTACCAACTTTTACAGCAATACTTTTGTTTACTAATGTTAAATCAGCCAAATCAAGATTACTAAATGGTAAGTTATC
>CAMZKE010000148.1 GCA_947311115.1 uncultured Bacteroidales bacterium
CCCGGATTACAAGACTTTAGAAAAAGTAGCAAAAAATAGCTAACTAAATTTTAATAAACACCATATTGGTGATATTCAGAATTTTACTAATTTAGTTAGATGGAATTATTCATGCTTTTTTCTTTTTCTGAGACGAGGCAACAAACCATGTAGCTGTATATGAATACTGCAAACGGTTTGCAACGAAATATCAGGAAAAGAAAAATGTATATTTAAAAATATAACCACTCAAATTTGGGTGATTTGGATTTTGCGATAACAAATTGTTTATAAGCAGGTTATAGGTAATATTGTTGGTTTCTATGAATAATGCGGGTTAAATATTGTTCTCCATAATAATACTTTGTTCGCTTGCGGCGAGGAGATTCATTTTCTAACACTTGAAGCTTATAAAATATTATTATTCCAAATGACACCTCGTTTTCTTGAGTAGAAGATATTCATTTATCCAACTTAGAACCTTAAATTATAAAATATTTTATAATTTTACACTCTAAATTATTACAAAATGCTTGCTGAAAAAATAGAATACTATTTAAAAGAATTACCAAAAAGCGTAAAACTTATTGCTGTTTCAAAAACTAAACCGGAAGAGCTTATAATGGAGGCTTACAATGTTGGCCATAAAGTTTTTGGGGAAAATAAAATTCAAGATTTAGTGCGTAAATACGAGAATATGCCAAAAGATATAGAATGGCATTTTATTGGTCATTTACAAACCAACAAAATTAAATATATTGCTCCATTTGTAAATTTAATTCATGCAGTGGATAGTTTCAAGTTACTTAAAGCTATAAATAAAGAAGCAAAAAAAGTAAACCGAACAATTAACTGCCTTTTTCAAATACATATTGCACAAGAGGATACAAAATTTGGCTTTAATAATAGTGAACTGTTCGAACTTTTAGATTCAAACGAATTTAACGATTTGCAAAATATTAATATCTGTGGTTTGATGGGAATGGCAACTTATACAGATAATAAAACTCAAATTGCAAATGAATTTAAATTTTTATCTGATTTAAAAAATGAGCTAAAAGAAAAATATTTTAGTAACAATCCTGATTTTAAAGAATTATCAATGGGAATGTCAGGCGATTATAAAATTGCTATTGAACAAGGAAGCACTATGGTTAGAATTGGTAGTGATATATTTGGAACTCGAAATTATTAATATTGTAATTGTTAATTAGCTATTATTTTAATATTTTAAAAACACTTTTAACATTGATTATTATCATATAAATGTAGTTTACATATTTATATATTTGGATATTATTTTAAATATACTATTATGGAATTACATGAGTTATCACCTGAGCAATTAAATAATGCGTCATCAATATTAAAAGCAATTGCGCATCCAATAAGAATATCAATATTAAACTATTTAGAAAATGGTAAACGGCTTACTGTTACCGAGATTCATAAGAAATTGAATATTGAGCAATCTACAACATCGCATCATTTAGGTATCTTAAAAGATAAAGGTGTTTTATCGTCGAAACGTGAAGGAAAAAACACTTATTATTTTTTAAAGCATAAAAGCTTAAGTCATGTTGTTGAATGTGTTAGTAAATGCACGATTTAATAAGGATTATTAATGCATTTTTATCGTAGCAAAATCTAATTTCTAACAACAGCAAATCTTACGATACACAAACCAATAATAATATAAGGGGACATCTAATAATTCATTCGTATAAATATTTTCAGAAGTCCCCTTCAAGGAATAATAAACAAAACGGTTGTACTTTTGAGACACTTTGTATTTAACCCGCATTACAAGACTTTAGAAAAAGTAGCAAAAAATATCTAACTAAATTTTAATAAACACCATATTGGTGATATTCAGAATTTTACTAATTTAGTTAGATGAAATTATTCATATATATTTAACAAAAATAAAGCTAATTTATTTAAAATAAGACAAATAATAATGCGAGTTAATCAATATTATATAGTGTAAATTAATTCTATTTATCACGTTCAACCGAATAAGTAATAAGTTTAATTAAACTCTGCTTAGCTTCGTTATCTTCAATATTGTTAAGTAACTCAATAGCTTTATTATTATATTTTATCATTTGTTGATTAGTGTATTCAATACCTCCATTATTTTTTGCAAAAGCATGTATTTCGTTTACAATATTATTAGTCTTTTTTTTCTTTTTAAGTAAACGTAAAATATGTTTTTGTTCAGCTTTTGAAGCGTTTTTTAAAGCATAAATTAGTGGTAATGTAAGTTTTCGTTCTTTAATATCGTTACCCGAGGGTTTCCCTGTAAGGTTTGTTTGCTGATAATCGAATAAATCATCTTTAATTTGAAACGAAATACCTGCTGCAATTCCAACTTCCCACATTTGTTTTACAAGCTTATTGTTAGCATTAACCGATTTTGCCCCAGAAGATAAACAAGCAGCAATTAACACAGCTGTTTTTTTTGTTATTATTTCGTAATAAACATTTTCGTTAATATCGAGCTTTCGTGATTTTTCTAATTGTAATAATTCACCCTCACTCATTTCTTTTACAGCATCGGTAATAATGCGTAGAACACCATACTCCTCATTCTCTAACGAAATAAGCAAGCCTTTTGATAGTAAAAAATCGCCAACTAATACTGCAATTTTGTTTTTCCATAAAGCATTTATAGAAAAAGCATTACGGCGTGTATGAGCATTGTCAACAACATCATCGTGAACTAAAGTTGCAGTATGCATAAGCTCTATTAAGGCTGCGGCTCTATTGGTTGATTCGTTTGTTTCGCCTAACATTTTAGCTGTTAAAAAAACAAATAACGGACGCATTTGTTTACCTTTTCGCTTTATAATATAATTTGTAACAATATTTAATAACGACACATTACTTTTTACAGCATCACGAAAATATGGTTCAAAACTTTTTAGTTCTGATTCTACGGGTTTCTTTATTTCATTAATTACCGACATTGTAATTACAAATGTAAATATGTTTTTAAATTAAATGTAATTTTTTAAGAATATTAAACTTATAAACTATTATAACTGTAATAATACCTGTTGTATTTGCCAAAACATCAAAAATATCGCCTGAGCGTTTTTCAAACAAATAAGCTTGTGCAAACTCCATTGATATACTATAAGTAACTGAGAAAATTCCTGTAATCAATAAAAAAGATGTTAATTTTAGTTTACAACTAGTTTTAGAAAATTTTAAAATAAACAAATATTGTAAAATTGAATACATAGCAAAATGCACAATTTTATCGAAATGTGGAATATTTATTTTTGGTACTTTGTCTAATGCATTACCGGATATTGAACTTAATATAAATATTACAATTATCCATAGAATGATAAAAATCTTATATTTCAAAAACTTAGGTTTTAATCTTCAGATTCAAATTCAATATGCTCAAACGGAACTTTAATAACGTCAGCATATTCTTCGCCAACATCTTTCATATCCTCGTCATCATCAGCATAATACCATTTTATTTTTGCTTTTCCCCCGTTTTCTATTATTTTTTCTAACTTTAAAAATACAGAAAAAATAGCTTTTGAAGAAGCAGTATTAATATATTCTAATTTTATTTCTAAAATAGTTTCGTCATTCGGATTATTTACGTAATTATTAAGCCAATCAAAAAGTGGCTCATAAAATTGATTTACATTTTCTGGTAATGTTTTTCCTTCAATAATAAAAACTCCTTTTTCTTTATTAAAAATTACCTTTGGAGTTGTTTCTGTATGTTCAATATTTATTACACTCATAATCTATAATTTCTCTATTACTGTATTCAAAATATAAAAAACCTTGTTATTATCAATTTTCTGAAAATTGTAATCTAATTTATTATTACTTTTTCTTCTTATATCAATAAATCCTAATCCTGCACCTCCTTTTTCAGAAAGCCTTCCAGATGATAGTTTCTTTTTAAAAAGTTCTCTTAATTCATTTTTTGATAATTCATTTATTGCGTCAATATCTTTCTTAATACGCACAGCTGCATCATTTTTTATAACATTTCCTGTTGTAATATTATAGCAATCGTCTGTTTCGCTCACCAATAATATTCCTCTTCCATTTTTAGAAATTCTTTCATCAATACAGTCAGCATGTTTACTAATATTTTGTAAACTCTCAACCATTATATTGAATACCTTTTTTAATGTTGGATTAGATTCGTTTCTTTCTTTTAAGTCGTTCTCGGTTAGTGCAGTAAATGCTTTTATTATATCGTGACTAATTTCTCCTTCGTAAATTAATTTAATATTATTTTTACGTAAGTGAGAAAATAGGTCAAATACAAAATCAATAAAGTTGGGTTTCATTTCGTTAATGTTTTCTCTATAATTCCGAACAATATCGCAATATTTTTTTCAAATACCAAATACTTGGACAATATTTCGAAATAAATATAAAAAATTGATGGTCGCTGTCTTTATTTAATCTAAATAATACTAACTTTGCAAAAAATTTATTATTATGATTTTACAAGATGATGTTTACACAACAAAAAGAAAAGCTTTAAGAATTAATCTTGATTTAAAGATTTTTGGAACACTTGCTGAAATTGGCGGAGGGCAAGAAGTTGCACGTGCTTTTTTTCAAGCAGGAGGAGCATCAGGTACTATAGCAAAAAGTATTTCGGCATATGATAAAACTTTTAGCGACAGATTTTATAATGATAATAAAAAAGGACGACATGTTAGCGAAGACAGACTTCGTAAAATGTTAAAAAAAGAACATTCTGAATTAATTAGTGTACTTTCAGAAAAAAAGGAAAGAGATACACGATTTTTTGCTTTTGCAGATACTGTTGAAACAATAAATTTTACTAAAACAAATCAAGGTCATGGGTGGCTTGGTGTACGTTTCCAGTTAACACCATATACAGAAGCAAATGAAGTAATTATTCATGTTAAGCTGAAAGAAAACGATGCACTTTTACAACAATATACACTCGGAACTTTAGGTGTAAACTTAATTTTTGCTTGTTTTAATTATTATAATTATCCTAATAAATTTTTAATAACATTACTTGATAATCTTGATACACATCGTGTTGAAATTGACAATGTGCAAATGACAGGTCCTGAGTTAGATTATATTGATAACAGATTACTTAGTGTTCAGCTTGTTAAAAATGGTATGACTAGGGCAATTGTTTTTGATAATGAAAGCTGTATTCGTCAGGCATCAGAGATGTTTTACAAGAAGAATATTCTTGCTTTTAGAGGTAGTTTTCGTCCTATTACAGTTACTGGTATGGATATTTTGAAAACAAGCCTAGATTTGTTTGAAAAAGATGATTCGTATAATAATGAAAATACTGTTACTGTTTGTGAAATTACTCTTAAAAACCTAATTACTGAAGGAGAATTTGATGAAAGAGATTTTCTTGATAGAATTGATTTATTAAATGGTTTAGGGCTTAATGTGTTAATTTCAAATTATAAAGAATATTATAAATTAGCCGATTATTTTAACGAATTTAAAATTGTTAAATTAAGATTAATAATGGGAATTCCATCATTAAAAAATATTTTAGATAAAAAATATTACAACAATTTAAATGGAGGGATATTAGAGGCTTTTGGTAAACTATTTAAAAAAACTACAAAACTTTACGTATATCCTTGCAAAAATAAAGATGGTAAAATTGAAACATCAGAAACTATAGTTGTTGACAACGAAATTTCATCACTATACAATTATTTAAAAGAAAATAGGAAAATTATTGATTTAGAGAATGCTAACGAGAAATATCTTGGGATTTATTCAAAATCGGTGCAAAATAAAATTGCTAATGGTGATAAAACATGGGAGCAAGATGTTCCTGAATTTGTTTCTCAAGAAATAAAAAAGAAACGCTTATATGGGTTTAGTTAATCTCTATTTATTATAAGTATAAATTAATGCGTTCTCCTTGACCTAACATGCTATAAACTCAACACATACGCTAAGTACTGAGCGTAGCGAAGTGTCAATATTATTGCGATAAACTACTCATAGATTAATAATAAAAAATATTGTAACCCAACTATTTTTTTATTTTCAAACAAATTATAAAAATTGTAAATACTTTAAAAATATATTTAGTATTTTTCAGAATTATTTATATTTTTTGCAACTATTTTAATTATTATACACTCTATTGATAAATTTTAGTTAATGAAGTTATTTTATAAAATATTATTATTTTCGGTTGTTTTTATTTGGATTATCACAAATACTAAAGCCCAAAATACTTCATTTAAACCCAGTAATATAACTTTACAAGCTGATTCGTTATTAGAAAATAATAAAATTGTATCAGCGTTAGACTTGTATAAAAAAAGTCTAACTAATTATATTAATAATAAAGACTCAATAGGTCAGTTTAATACTTATATAAAAATGGGGTTTTTATATGAAAGAATTAGCAACTATAATAAATCTGTAGAAAATTATTACGAAGCATACAAAATTGCAAAAGAACAAAAGAACAAATTAAATTTAGCTGATGCATATAATAGATTGGGTAATCTGTATATTTTAGATAAAGAGTATAATAAAGCATACGATTATTTCACAAAAAGTGCGAATATACAAAAAGAGTTAGGCAACCAAAAAGGTATTGCAGCAACTTACAATAATATTGGTGAAGTATATAGGTATAAAGGCGAATATGATAAAGCTATTGAATATTACCAGAAAGCTATACCTATAAATACAAAAATGGATAACAAACAATGGCTTGCTATTAATTACGAAAATATCGGAACAATTCATCATAAAAAAGGAGATTTAAAACAAGCCTATGACTATTATTTGAAAGCTCTTGATTATGCAAAACAAATAAATGATAAAATTGGCATAACTTCTATATCAAATAATATAGGACGCTTATATTATGATAGATACGAACTAAAAAAAGCTTTAGAGTATTTAAATATTGCATATAACGAGGCATTTAATATATCATCGCCAGAATACATTAAAGATGCAGCAAAAAATTTAAGCGATGTTTATTATACAATGGGCGATTATAAAAAGGCATACGCATATTTTCAAATATATATTAGAAATTACGATAAAATTAAACAAGCTAGCGAAAGTAGAAAAATTTCGCAGTTAGAAACTGATCACAGATTAGATAAAAAAGATAAAGAAATTCAAATTCTTGAACAAAAAAATGAGAATAGTAAACTTCAAATGTATGTTTTAATATTAATTGTAGTATTAATAATTATTACTGTTTTATTAATGTATAACCGAATAAAAATAAAACATAAAAAAACTGAAGAATTACATATTGTAAACGAACAAAGAATAGAAGCAGAAAAAGCTCTTGCAGAAACCGAAATAAAAAATATTGAACTTGAAAAAGAAAAACTACAAGATGATTTAAAATATAAGAATAAAGAGTTAATGAATTTTGCTTTACATATAATTCATAAAAACGATTTTTTGGTTAACCTTAAAGATGAATTAAAACTTGTTAAATCAAAAGATATAAATACATCAAAACAAATTAGAGAAATACTTATAAAAATAAATCAAAGTCAGCGTTTAACCGAAGAGCTTGATAAGTTTCAAGAAAATGTTGAAAATGCTAATAAAGAATTTTTCGAAAAACTTAATAAAAGTTACCCCGATTTAACTCCAAACGAAAAACGCTTAGCTGCACTTTTACGAATTAATTTATCGTCAAAGGAAATAGCTTCGTTAAATAATATATCAATAAAAGCAGTAGAAATGGGACGTTATCGTTTACGCAAAAAACTAGATTTAGCTACAAATGACGGGTTAAACGATTTTTTCAGGAATTTATAAATAATCTTTGCCAAAAAAACAAATACGGTGTTGTTTTTGTTTTAAAAATAGTTGTTTTCAAAAATAACCCCTTGATTTTTAAAACAACGAAAACCTTCTCTTAGAGGTTTTATTAAATTATATGAATAATGCGGGTTATATTGCAAAACCAATTCTAATTATTGGCATTGCTCTTCCATAATATGGAGAATTCATATCTTGGTTTAAATTAAATAGTAACGATACTCCAACCCCTCCTTTTTTACTAAATCGTTGCATATATCCGGCTCCAATAAGTGGTGATGCAAACCAAAAACGATTTTGTGTTGGTGGGTATCGGTGTGCGAAATCGTAATATTCTGTTTGAAGGCTCACTACTTCTAAAATTCCTAAAACATATAAATCTTTCCAAATAAAATAGCGTGTGAAAAATTTTCCTCCATATATGGTTGTTTCATAATTATATTGATAATTACCATAATACTCAAAAATAATTCCACTTCCAATAGAAAAATTAGGCGTTAGCAAATAACCCATTTCCGGCGAAATAACTATTGATGTATAGTTCCCAAACATAAGACCAAAGTCTCCGCCCCAATATGTTCTATCCCAAAAAGTTTGTTTTGTGCTTTTTTCGGTTACCTCATCTTCGGTTATAAAACCATCTTGAGCAAAAGTTTTAAAACTAAGTAATACTATAAATATTATAAATAATTTATGTTTCATCGTCTATTATTAGGCAAATATATAATTTTTTTTGTTTCATAAAATTCTTCTTCAAACATATCGCTAATATTTTTAACCATTACTTTTTGTTTATACTGTGCTATTTCGCCATAAAAATCTCCACCTTTAAGATATAATATACCATTTGCTAATTCGTTTTTGTTTTCTTTTTTAAATAGTCTTTTTGTAAAACCTACAAATTTAGGAAATGCAGTAACTGCACGACTAATTACAAAATCAAATTTTTGTTTTGTGTTTTCAGCTCTAATTTGTTCTGCTTTTACATTTTTTAGGTTTAATGCCGTAGCAATTTCTTTTACTACTGTAATTTTTTTGCCAATACTATCAACCAAATAAAAGTTTACTTTTGGAAACATTATAGCTAAAGGAATACCGGGAAACCCTCCTCCTGTACCAATATCAATAATATCAGTGCCATCAACAAAATCTATAACAACAGCAATTGCAAGAGAGTGTAGAATATGTTTTGTATAAAGATGTTCAATATCTTTTCGTGAAATTACATTTATTTTTGAGTTCCATTCAGGATACAAATTACCAAGCATTGTAAACTGCTTTTTTTGCGTTTCATTTAGCTCAAAATATGTTTCTATTAGACTTATATCTTCCATTATTTGTTAATTTTTGCAATAAAATTAGATAAAGCAGAAAAAGCTTTTTCTTTGTCTTCAAACATTCCCATATGACCTGAATTTAACACTGTTTTTGTTATTTTTTCTGATGCACTAAACTGTTTGTCATCTGCAATATATGGTATTAAATTATCGAATTCACCAGATAAAAATAAAATTGGAATTTTTGTGTTTTTCACAATATTATATCTGTCTTTTCTATTTTTCATTCCGTTTAGCGCAGCTATTACTCCACTTTCAGGTGTGTTTAATGCAATTGTTTTACTAAACTCTATTTTATCAGCAAATTTTTCTAAGTTTTTTGTTGCGTACATATTAGGAATATTTACCTCAACTATTGTTTCGTATTTCCCGTCTAGTACTAGTTTTATTTCCCGGTTACGGTTTGCTTTTTTTGTTGCATCGTCTGCATATACATGCGAATGAAACATTACTAGTGCGTTTAATTTATCGTTGTATTTTTCGGCAAATGCTAAAGAAACATAACCTCCCATAGAGTGTCCTACAAGTGTAAATTTACTAATGTTTAGCTCATCAATAACTATATTTACAGCTTCTGCCATAAATTCCATAGAATGCTCGTTGCTATAAGTTTTAGTTTTTCCATGTCCGGGTAAATCAATGCAAATAACTTTATATTTATCTGATAAAAAATTTGATAACTCAGCCCACATTTCTTTGCTTTCTAAATACCCGTGAAGCAAAACTACGGTTTGTTTTGCATTTCCTTTTACACTATAGCTAATGTCTTGTATATTCATTTTATTATACTTTTTAAATATAAAATACTTTCTGGTCCAAGATTAAAAATTACATCTAAAATACTTAAATTTGGTTCAAATTTGTATTTATCAGAAAATACTTGCACATATTTTTTATTAATATTCAAATTTCTTTTTTTACTTATTGAGAAACGAAAATCAGAATAATTATTTTCTATTTCAATAAAACTATTTGATATTTCTATTTCTTTTTTAATTCCAATAGTTTGTATAACAAGCTGTAATATTTTATAATTAAACTCAAATAAATTATTGTATTTGTTTGTGAAAAAATGTTTAAAATCATCGATATAATACTCAAAAAATGGTGATGAATTATAAGCTGACTCAAGAGCTGCTAAGTGTTCTTTTTGCCAATTTTCGGCATAGGAAATTTTCGTGTTTTTAATTAATATTTTCGTGTTTTTTTTCTGTATTACTGGCACACTTAAAGTAATTACACCGTTTGCCGAAAGTATATCGCAACGATTACGATAAGTTTTTTTTAAATAGTTTTCGTTAGCTTCAATAATTACTTTGTCATACTGTAATAGTTTTGCAATATACTCTATATTAGGAAAATACTCTATTGGTAAAATTACACTAGACATAAATCTTATTCTTTACGAACTACATAAAGAATTTCGTTTTTCGATAAACGGTAACGCTCAATTTCTTCAGCAGAAAATTCGTTTACAAAATCTATCTCATCTACTATTAAGCCTGATTTTCTTAGTCTGTCTCCATAATCTTTTCCGTGCCAACGTACATGGTCGTATTGTCCAAAATGAATCTCACGTTGCTTAGGGTCAGTTATATTCCAATCTTCGTAAGTTGTTTCAAAACTATTGTTAATTGGTACTTGCAAAATAGCCCAACCTCCTTTTTTTAATACTCGTTTAAATTCGCGTACTACTTGAAATTCATCTTTAACATGTTCTAAAACGTGATTACACATTATCACATCAAAAGTATTTTCATCGAAAGGTATTTTGTGAATATCGAAATGATATTCTGCAAGTGGCGATTCTAAATCGGCAGTATAATAATCAATATTTTTTAAAGCTTTAAACCGTTTATAAAAAGTTTGCTCTGGTGCAATATGTAAAACTTTTAAATTTGCAGTAAAAAAATTAGTTTTTTTCTGTAAATAAAGCCAAATTAACCTATGTCGCTCTAAGGATAAACAGTTTGGACATAAGCGGTTTACATCGCCTTTGTTTCCATATGGTAAAAGTGTGCGATAATTACCCTCACATATTGGGCAAGTGTGATTATTTCCTTTGTAAAACATTGCAACTATCCAACTAAAAGCATAGCTGAATTTTATTAAGTATGGACGAGGTATTTTTCTAACTAAAAATTTTATGAATTTACGCATTTCTGTATTTTTTGGTAAAGATACTATCTTAATAATAGATTTAAAAATTATTAGTTTTATTGTTTATTTTCTAATCGGAGTATTTTATTGTTAATAACTGTAAATTTCTATGTATTAACCCGCATTATTCATAGAATTCAATAACACCACGCGTAATCTGCTTATAAACAACCCTTTACTACAAAACCCAAATCACCCAAATTTAGGTGATTATATTTTTCAATATACATTTTTCTTTTCCTGATACTTCGTTGCAAACCATTTGCAGTATTCATATACAGCTACATGGTTTGTCG
>CAMZKE010000149.1 GCA_947311115.1 uncultured Bacteroidales bacterium
GATGGTATACCTCACCATTAAATTCATAGGCTTTTTGACTACGCGTAAAGTTAGATATTTTTTGCTACTTTTTCTAAAGTCTTGTAATACGGGTTAAGTATTGTTTTTTATAATGATAGCTAGTTAGCTTGAGGCTAGGATATTGATTTTCAAGATATATTACCGAATAACTGTTACAACTCCTGCTTTTGAATATTCAATACCGGAAATTTCTTTATAAACAACTCTCCAAGTATAAACTCCTGCTTCAGCTATTTTATTATCTTTAACTGTACCATCCCAACCATTATAAATATCTGATGTTTTATAAATAATTTCGCCCCATCTGTCGTAAATCCACATAGTATAACTATCTAAATCAACACCGTAAGCTTGAACATTAAAAACATCATTAATACCATCACCATCAGGAGAAAAAGCTGTAGGTACATAAAAAGTTGTAATATCTTGAACTTTTATTGTGTTTCGTGTTGTATCGGTACAACCATATTCTGTTTCTGCAATCATTGTAACACGATACTCACCAGCTTCATCTATATTATATTTATGAAATGGACTAATAAAACTTGACGTATCGCCATCACCAAAATACCATATATTATTGTATGCACCATAAGATAAATCGGTAAATTGCACTTCTGGATTAACAGAACTAATCACCAATGGTTCTGCAATAAATTTTGCGTGAGGTTTAGGGTAAACTGTAATCATTTGATTTACAGTAGTACTTTTTGTACAGCCTTGCTCCGTTGTTAATTGTAATGATACATCATAAGTACCTTCGCCAACATAAACCTGATAAGGGTCCTTTTCGTTAGAGAAATTACTTCCATAATTTCCAAAATTCCAATGATACTGCAATCCGGGCTCATCGTTTAAAGAGTTAAAACTAACCATTAACGGTTCGCAGCCTGATGTTACCGAAGACGTAAAGTTGGGCTCAGGAACATAAAAGACAGGAATCATTTCAGTTTCTGTTACTAAACCGGGGCATAGCGAACTACTTACATTAATTGTAATATAAGTAGTGTCTGTTGGTATAATAGTTAGTGGTGGCGAAATAACAGTTCCGTCATCTAATGTTATCATATAAGGAGGTGAGCCTCCCCCTGTAATATTTGTTGTTAATAAAACGCTTTCTCCCGGACAAACAGTTTGTGGCGTATGTTGTACATCTAATTGTAATGGCGGGTGTACGTTTACAGTTACATTATCTGTATTTTCGCACGAATTTGCATCGGTTACCGTTACAGTGTACTGAGTTGTTGTTGTAGGATTAACAGTTATTGATATACTACTTTCACCTGTACTCCACAAATAGCTATTTCCTCCTGAAGCTGTTAATGTAACAGATTCTCCATCACAAACCTCATGGTTTGGCCCCGCATCAGCATTTGGTAAAGAGTATGGTGTAACTAATACACTATCGTAACCAAAACAAGAGCTACCATCGCCAACTGTAACCGAATAGTATGTTGGCGTTAATGGTGTATTCACATTTATTGATGCTGTATTTTCGTTTGTACTCCAATTGTAATTTGTTCCACCACTTGCTGTTAATGTTACTAATTCGTTAGGACAAGCTGATAAATCAGGGGTAATTGTTACATTAATTCCGGTAGTTACATTAATATTTATATCATCAGTACCAACACATCCGTTATTATCGGTAACAGTAACGCCAATATTCTGATTTGCAGTAGGAGTTACAGTTATTGTTTGAGTGTTTGCACCACCTGTCCATAAATATGTTCCTACAACATTAGATGTAATATTTACCGAGTTATTCTCACATACTGTTAAATCAGGACCTAAATCAACATTTGGTAAAGGATTTACATTAACCACAACGTCATCAGTATTCATACAACCATTTAAATCGGCACCAATAACAGTATATTGAGTTTGTGTAGTAGGTGAAACATTTATTGATTGGGTATTTTCACCGGTATTCCACGAATATACAGTACCTCCTGTAGCCGTAAGATTTATATTATCACCTATGCAAATATTTTCATCGGCTCCTGCACTTATATTTGGTAGTGGGTTTATTGTAACATTAATATCATCAGTACCTGTACAGGTTGCACCATCGCTAACTGTTACTGAATAATTACCTGAGGTATTTACATTTATAGTTTGTGATGATTCTCCTGTTGACCAAGTGTACGAAATCCCTCCATTAGCTATAACATCTAAGCTTTCGCCTGCACAAATGGCTGTGTCATTCCCTAAATTAACTGTTAGCGATGTTGCTACGTCAACAGTAACATGGTCTGCACTTTCACATAAATTAGCATCGGTAACTGTTACACTATATATTGTTGTTGATGCAGGCGATACAGTTATTGACTGTGTTGTTTCTCCGGTATTCCACTCATAATTTGTTCCGTTTGTTGATGTTGCTGTTAAGTTAACCGAACCTCCTACACATATTTGTGTATTATTTCCTGCATCTATATCAGGGAGAGTTCCCATTGTTACAATAATGTCATCAATACCTACACATGAATTTGCATCTGTTACCGAAACAGTATAAGTTGCTGCACTATTAACTGTAATTGTTTGTGTTGATTCTCCTCCTGACCATGAGTATCCATCAAAAGTTCCGGCATCAATTATTAAATTATTTCCGGGGCATAGAACGGTATCGTTACCTAAATTTGGTTGAGGAAGAGGGTTTACAATTACTCTTATAGAATCTTGTCTGTTAAATCCACAATAATCGGTATAAGTTACGTAATAGGTTGTGTCTTGAGTTGGCCAAACGCTTGGCTGTTGGGTATTTGCACCACTAATATTATAGTTTGGAGTCCAAGAGTATGAATTGTTTGAAGAGCCGGTTGCATCAAGTGTTACTGTACTTCCTTCACAAACATAAACAGTATCGGGTACTGTTATTACATTAGTCTCAACACATACATGTTGTTCGTTATGATAGCCACCTGTTGCTGCTGTAAAACCCCAATAAACTATTGGGTTTCCACCAAAAATATTACCAATAATATCATAGTTTGTTGATAATCGTAATTCGCAATCGAAATAAACTTCAATTAATTGTGTTGTTGGGTTCCAAGTTATTCTAACAGGGTGTTCGTAATCGTATTCAATGTTAGTTAATGTGGAATTTGCTTGTATAGGACCTGCAATTGGATTTAAAATATCACCATTTTTTGAAATAGCAATATGGTCAGGACCTATTTCACTAGTTACTCCGCTCCAAGAACCATTATCGTAAGTATCAAATTCAATACCTAAAGATGGTGAAAACCCTGCATACCCCATGCCATCTCCTGAAGTACCTAATGCGTTATTACCTACATTTTGTAAAACAAACACCATACCATCTGCTCCTGTGGCATCAACTGTGCCTAAATATGCCCTAAAACTAATATCGAATGCTTGAGATAAATCTAACTGGTCAGAATACCAAACAGTACCATATTGGTCTGCCACATCAGGTGTTAACTGATAGCAATCACCACCTAAGGAAGATGCATCACCGTTTAGTGTATAAGACTGTGATTTAGCAGAATACGACAGTAGTATTAATAGCAATATATGTATTATTATATATTTTCTCATTTATTGGTAGTGTAATATATTAATTAAAGACGAAATTAATACAAATAGGTTGCTGTTAAAAATATATTTTATCATTTTTTTATAATTGATTAGTAATGTAGTACTAGGTTGAATTCAGAATATATATATATTATTCAAAAATATATATATTTTAATAATATAAAAGCTAAATATATTTATTCTAAAATACTGATATATAACCTATATGAATGCGTGCATTATTAAATTGAAAAGGATTATTAAATTGTTTACCTAACGCATAAGAAACAGTAAAAATTCCGGCTTTTGTAGAGAAATTTGTACCTACTCCTATTCCAATAGGGGTATCGTGAACTAAATTATTAGTGTGATTTTCGTAATATGCCATATCAGTAAAAATATAAAAACTCGAATATTCTTCATAAAAATAGTTTAACTGAACTGTTCCTGAGCTAACAAAATCAGCAAATAGTTCATTTTCATTAAATCCGCGGAGTGTTCTTAATCCTCCAAATCTATATAAGTCGTTTATAAACAATTTTTTATTGTTAATATAAACTATATCAGTTCTGAGTTTTAAATTTATATGTTTTGTAAATTTTAAGAAAAATAATGAGTTAAATTTGGCTTCAATTTGTGCCGATGTTAAACTAATATCATTATATAATTCTTCAGGAAGTTTGGCATTTTTTTTAATTGTTTTATTTCCGTATGCCGCTTCTAAATACAATATATAACCTTTTGATGGGCTATATGCTCGGTTTGTTTTTTTTACTTGTAAACCCAACCCATACAAAGCCACTTTTGTATCAGCAAAATCGGGTAAAACGGTAGCATTTTCATATTGTGAAACAGATAATAAGTTTGAAGTTTTATTTTCAATAAAAATATTTATTCTTTTGCTATTTGGCAGTATAAAACTTAGTCCGGCTCTACTTCTAAGATTTATAAAACTAGTGTCTTGTTTTAATAAATTAAACAAGCCGTTTACCCCTATAATTGAATTAAAAATATATGGAAAATCAAGTTCTACATGTAATTTTTGAGATTCAGGGTCTGTTTTTTGCCACTCTGCAATTATTGATTCTCCACGGCCAAAAGAATTTTTTAAAATCATTTTAAGTTCGCCTGTTATTGCTAATTTACCGGTTGTTTTGTCATTTGGCACTACGCCTAAAATACCGTCAAATTTATTAACTTGTTTTTTATCCGCATATAAATTTATTTTCACTTTATCTTGGTAAAACAATACTTCAGTTGGCTTATTTAGGTTAATAAAACTAAGGTTGTTTAACTTTTCGTCTATTGAAATAATCTTTGTTTCGTTATATGGCTCATTTTCTTTTAAATCTAAATAAAGTTTTAAATATTTAACAGATGTATTTGTGTTTCCTTTTATGTTGATACTATCTATACTAATATATTTATTTTTATTAATTTCTATTATGGCATTTATTTTATTTTTGTCGATAAATGCATTATCTAATTTTATTTGAGAGAATGGATAACCATTATTTTCTAAAAAAGTGATTGTGTTATCTAATTCTTTTTCAAAATCGATAATATTAATTTTTTTATTGGCTTGTAAATTTTTAAATGATGAACGAGGGATAATATCTGTAATATTTTCTATAACAACCTTACCCCACGAATACTTAGTTCCCTTATTAAAATAGGCAAAAACAGTATCTTTCCATTCAATTTTATTGTAACCAGCATCAATATATGCTTTTGAAACATATTTATTTGTAATTTTATTTAAATATTTAATTACTGTTAATGAGTCAGTAAATTCGGCTTTTTTTATTGTCGTTAATGAAGTATCAAAAACGACTAATTTGTATTCTTTTTTTTGAGAAAAACCAACTTGTAAATTCAATAAAATAAATATTATTATATTAAATTTCACAAATTGGTGCATATAAGTTATGTCTTAATTATTATTTATTATTGAAAAACCCTTGCTCTTCAATTACCTTTAAAAACTCGTTTGAAAAGAAAATATTGTCTTCTTTTTTATATCTATTATCTGTAAATATTTGCGCTAAAGTTTTTTTGTTATTTTCTTTTAGTAAATCTTGAGTTTCTTTAGAGTTGTCACGTTCTTTATAAACCTCATTTATTTTGCTTTCGTCAAAATCTTTATAGGTTTCGTAATGTACAATTGCATCAAGTGGTAAACGGGGTGTTAGTTCCGGGGTTTCGTCAGGATACCCAACAACAACAGTAGTTACAGGGACAACCCCTTTTGGTAATTTTAAAATATCGATAATTTTTTTTGCCATATACGTAGTTGTACCTAAATAGCAAATGCCTAAATTATGCGATTCGGCAGCTAATACGGCATTTTGCGATGCCAACAAAGCATCGATACTTGCAGTATAAAACGATAAAAAGTTATCGTACCCAGGTTTTGCATCATTTATCTCGCACCATTTATTAAAACGATTAAAATCGGCACAAAAAGTTAAAATTACAGGAGCCTGTTTTACCATTGGTTGATTAAAATGAGCTCCTAATAGTTGTTCTTTAATTTTTTCATCTTTTGTTACAATAATGCTGTAAACTTGCATATTTCCTGTTGTAGATGCTTTAGATGCCGAAACTAATATTTCGTTTAATATATCATCTGATATTTTGTCAGATTTATATTTTCTTATTGATTTGTGATTTAATATAGTATCAATCATTATTCTAGTATTTTATTATTTTCCTCAAAAATAGTAATTATACATTCAATAATAATCAGGAATATCATTTTTATAAAAAAAATTTTAATAAGCGTAAAAAAAAACTTACTTTTGTTATAATAAAATTAAAAACAAAAAATATGAAGAAAGCGCTTATTATTTTAGCTTTTGTGGGTTTATTGGCAGCATCTTTAACTTCTTGTGCCCCAGCAGGTCATTGTCCTGCGTATGGCAGTGTAAATACTCAGCAAGTAGACGCAAACGTATAATCAAAATAATATTTTTTATATTTTTTGAGAATAACTAATTCTCATGAAATTACATATTACAATATGCTTATTGCTTTATGGACTTTTGTCTTTCTCACAGGGCGAAGTACAAGAAGGTTCAAGAAAATTTAATAGTAATGAAAGATCTTTTGGTATTTCATTTGTATCTAACGGTTTTGGCTTAAATTATAAGATTGGCAGAAGAATTGATGGCACAAAAAAGTTGCTTTTCGATTTTGATTTAGGTTGGTTTAGGCACCCAAAAGAAATTAAAATAAAGAGTTTTGAATCCGGTAATAAATTTGTTTATGGCAAACTTAATGTTCCGTACAATATTAGAGCATCAATAGGACGACAAAAAGTAATTTATGAAAAACTCGATAACGGAAGTGTTTCTATTCAGTATTTTTTACTAGCAAGCATTGGAGGTGTAATACTAAAACCAATATATTATTCGGTAATTACAGAAACGGGATTGGTTGAACAAAAATTTGATATTACTGAAATACATTCATTTTCACAAATATACAATAGGTCATCATTTTTTAAAGGGGTTGATGAAATTACTTTTGTCCCTTCATTATCAATAAAAGCCGGTTTCGATTTCGACTTTGCTAAAAATGACGATAGAATACATGCAATTGATGCAGGATTTGTTTTTGATGCTTATTTAACAGAAGTACCAATTATGGCTACTGAAAAAAATCAGCAATTTATATTTACTGTTTTTGTAACATACCGTTTTGGGAAAACTACTGAAACTCGATTAAATTAATGTTTACTAGGTAACAAGTAAAAATCCACCATGTTAGGGTGGATTTTAATCTGTTTGGGTTTTAACCCCATCCATTGGGACTACAACTGCAAGCTTAAACGCCTCGTCTTATAAAAAGAAAAACGTATGACTAATTCGAATTAAACAAATCTTATTCTTTATAGGTGAAATTTGTTTCATACACTGTTTTTAATTCATCTTTTTTATTAAATCTTAGTGTTTTCACAATATCTCCTTTATTGTTATACTCGTATTTGTATTTATAGTTTAATTTATGTTTTTTGTTAAACCTCGAACGCTCAACCAATTGCTTATTGTTATTAAATTTATATTCAAGCGAATATTTTAACTTACCCTTACGTTTAAAATACTTGTACTTTACAACTAAATTATTATTGTAATACCATTCTTTAATATTTATTATTAGCCCACCCCTTCTGTATATAATAGATTGAATTACAAGTCCATTACAATCGTATCTATAATCTTGTCCCCAAGTAAGTTTTCCTTTATAGTTGTAACTACGGTACTCTATTAATTTTTTATTTTTGTTATACTTCGAAACATTTTTTCTTATTCTACCTTTATTATCGGTTGTACGATTAGTAATAATATACGAACTATCTTGTAAGTACTCTTTAACAAGGCATACTTGCTCGGTTTTAATACCTTCTTTTTGTTCTTTACCCTCATCATCGCAAGTGTAATTCCATATATGTTTTAACTCGCCTTTTTTATAATATTTTGTCTGTTTGCGTTTACCATCTTCGTAATAATCATATTCCCACTTATATTTTTCTGTGGTTCCATCTTTATCAAAAATAACTTTTGCAAGTATTCGTTTTAATGAATTATCGTATTCCGAAACCCATTTATTTTTCAGCTTTGCATCGTTTTTCTTTCTGTACTCATATTTTGTAACCATACACGAATCGTTATATTCTATAATTTCGTGTTTTTTAAGTTTTTTGTTACGCTTAATTAGTTTAAAATCGGTGTAACAATTGTTTTTATTATACTGAAATAGTATTTGTGTTTTACCATATTTTTCTTCTAAAAGATTGAAATTATCATCAAATTTTGCATACTGTATTCTGTATGGTTCACCTGTTTGTTTCCCTTTTTTTACTTTATACGCTTTATGCTCATAAGCAATAATTCCTGATTTTGCTAAAATTTCTTTTTTACTTTTACTTGCTGTTAACCATAAGCCTTCTGAGGAAAAATACGGTTGACTATTGTAATAATAATTGTTATTATCATAAAAACCGGATTCTCCGAATAAACCTTGTGCGTTTAAATTTGAGAGATTTGTAATAAGAATTACTGTTAAAAGTAATGTTAACTTTTTCATCTTCTTTTGTTTTAAATTAATATTTAAGAAAAATTTGTTTGTTTTATTATTTATAACACTTTTTGGTAACAAAGTTACATTTTGTATTTTTTAAAATTCAATAACTTCCATACAATAACGAAATTATAAATCATTTGCTATCAACTGATGCAATTCTAACACATAGCCGGACGGTGCTTCGTCTATTGCAAGTCTTTATTTTCAGCAAGATACGAGCGTTGAGCGAACTGTGTCAGTCGAATCGTATAACCCGAGAATGAAAAACCGTACAGCATCGTTCGGTCTTGATTTTTTCCTCTATTTTGCATCAAGGCAAAATGGAGTCGCCTGACAGGCGAAAGAGGACAAGTATTTAATACAGTATATACTTAGAGTTCATTTGATAAATTTTAAAACTATTGTATATACTTATTATATTGGATGCGA
>CAMZKE010000150.1 GCA_947311115.1 uncultured Bacteroidales bacterium
ATAGCAAATGTAATTACTTAACCTGTATTATTCATGCTTTTTTCTTTTCCTGATACTTCGTTGCAAACCATTTGCAGTATTCATATACAGCCACATGGTTTGTCGCCTCATCTCAGAAAAAGAAAAAAGCATGAATAATACAGGTTAAGTAATTACATTTGCTATAAAGACTCAATAATAATTAAGAAGTTGCCTAAAAAATATTTTTTTTGAAATAATTATATACACTTAATAAAAGATATAATTATAAATAAATCTCCTCGCCGCATGCAGACTAGATATCTTTTTAATGAATCTCCTCGCCGTAAGCGGACGAGGTATCGTTTTGGAATACTATTCTTTTATACGTCCCAAGGGACGGGGAATTAAACCCAAACAGATTAAAACCCATTAAGTTGCATTGTAACAGTAGGTATAAGTAATATAAATCCAATAATTGTAAGAATTAATATAAGTGGCCATACCCATTTAACCCATTTTTCGTAAGGAATTTTAGCTACGCCAAGTACCGCAATAAGCACACCCGATGTTGGAGTAATCATATTTGTAAAGCCATCGCCAAATTGAAATGCCATAACTGTTGCTTGACGCGAAACACCAATTAAATCGGAAAATGGTGCCATAATTGGCATTGTAAGAGCGGCTTTAGCAGAGCCAGAAGGAATTACTATATTTATAACAGTTTGTATCATATACATAATACCGACCGATGCAATTTTACTCATACCATCCATTGATTGAGAAAGGGTATATAAAATTGTATCAATAACTTGTCCATCTTCTAAAATTACAATTATTCCCCCTGCTAATCCCACTACAATTGCTGCCGACATAATATCGCCAACACCGGCAATAAATAGTTTTGTAATTTTATCGGGCGAGTATCCACTTGCAATTCCGCTCATCAAACCCATAGCAAAGAAAATGGCGGCAATTTCCATAATATACCAATCGTAGCCCATTACTCCTATTACAAGAATTACCATTGTTAGAAATAACAATACCAAATTAAAATAATGTACAGATTTTCGTAACGACAACCAAGCTAAAATTGCGAAAATAACCGTTATTATTGGTAATATTAATATGTTTATTGTTGATGTACCTATTTTTAGTTGAGTTTCTACTAAATTTAAAAATCCTAAATTAACGGTATGAGGAGTAATTAATTCGCCATGCTTTACCACCTCCGATATAGAAGGAATAAAAGAATATAACGCAAGCACACCAAGTATTAAAAAATAAACAATTTTAGATGAAATGTTTGTGTAATAATCTAAATCAGAATCTTTTACATTTTCACGCTTCCGCCAATATTCATCTTCTTTATAAACAACCGACTTTTCAGGGTTTCGTTTAATTTTTCGTGCATAACGTAATATATAAAATATACCTACAAAATTAATTACAACCCAACTAAACATTCTAAACTCGATACCCGAAAATAATTGCAGACCAGATAAACCTTGTGCTATTCCAATTGTAAACGGATTTAATACAGCTCCGGCAAAGCCCAAACCTGCAGCAACAAAGGCTAACGAAACGCCAACAATACTATCGTATCCCATTGATACTGCTAAAGGTACAACAATTACTATAAATGCAATTGTTTCTTCGCTCATTCCAAAAACAGCTCCAAAAATCGAAAACATTATCATTATCAGTGTCATAATAATATTGTCGATACCTAAAAATTTAATAATTTTATGGCGTTCGAGTTTTTTTGTTGCTTTTAAAAACGATAAAATACCTACATCAATAGCTTTACTACTGTTCATTATCCAAAAAGCACCACCTATCATTAATATAAAGATAATAATACCTGCTTGACGCTCAAAACCCTTAAAAAGAGCTGAAAATATTTGCCAAGTTTGTGGATTGCTATCGGTATACTGAAACTGCTTAGTTAAAACCTGCTCCCCATTTACAACAGTTTCTACATCAATATATTTACCTCCGGGCATAACCCATGTTATTATTGCAGCAAATACAATAATATAAAATATTATTACATAAGTATGTGGTACTTTTTTTAGCATATTAAATCAAATAACTATTAATTATTAACTATTTACACCACTTCAATATTTCCTTTTGAAGTAATTTTTTCGCAATAGTAACATTTAAGTTTTAATTCATTTTTATCAACTACAGTAAATTTTGTAGAAACAGCCTCTACATTAGTAACACACTTAGGATTAACACATTTTACAATTTTATCAAAAGTATCAGGAATT
The DNA here is from genome assembly GCA_947311115.1 of uncultured Bacteroidales bacterium. Classification (GTDB taxonomy): domain Bacteria; phylum Bacteroidota; class Bacteroidia; order Bacteroidales; family JAFGXI01; genus DYMG01. The sequence continues at coordinate 2,238 of CAMZKE010000150.1, forward strand.
TCAATTACTTTTTTATCAACAACTTCGTAATCTTTTATAATATTAAGCTTTGCATTAGGAGCAACAAGCGAAATCTTATTAATTTCTGCATCCTCAAAATATCTTTCCGATATTTTTATTATAGCTTTTTTTCCTTGAGTTTGGCTATCAAGATTTGTTCCAAATGTAATTGTATTATCAATTTTATCTAAACCTAGTATATTTATTACATTAAATAAACTATCAGCAGGTATATGGTCGATAGCAGTTCCGTTTTTAATGGCACTTACTCTTAATTCTTTTGTTTCTTTTGTCATTTTATTCTTTTATTTAAAAGTATTATTATTTTTTATTACTCAAGTGTTAAATATCTAATCCTAAAATAGATGCAATAATAGCTTGACGTGCATACACTCCATTTTCGGCTTGTTGAAAATAATATGCTTTAGGGTTTGAATCAACATCTTCATTAATCTCGGTTACACGAGGAAGTGGATGTAAAATACGAAGATTATCTTTTGTATTTTCAAGCATATTATTTCTTAATATATATACATTTTTCACTTTTTCGTATTCAATAGGATCTGAAAAACGTTCCTTTTGTACACGAGTCATATAAACTATATCAGCTTCATCAATATACTCTGTAAAATCAGAATGCTCGTAATATTTAATACCTTTTTCATTTAAAAACAATTTGTATTCATCAGGTATTTTTAAAAATTCCGGCGATATAAAATTAAATGTAGGATTAAAATGCGACATTGCAATTAATAGCGAATGCACTGTACGTCCGTACTTTAAATCACCAACCATAAAAATATTCAGATTTTCGAGAGTACCTTGTGTTTTTAAAATTGAATACAAATCTAAAAGCGTTTGTGTTGGGTGCTGATTAGCACCATCGCCAGCATTTACAACAGGAACTTTTGATACTTCGCTAGCATAACGTGCACTACCTTCAACAGGGTGTCGCATTACAATAAGGTCGCTATAATTAGCAACTGTCATTATTGTATCTTTAAGCGACTCTCCTTTTTTTACGCTTGATGAAGCAGCATCGGTAAATCCTATAATTTTACCACCTAATTTACTAATTGCACTCTCAAAACTTAAACGAGTACGAGTTGACGGCTCAAAAAACAAAGTAGCAACTACTTTTCCGTCAAGGATTTTTTGAACAGGATTAGCTTCAAATTTAGCAGCAAGGTCAAGAATTTTCAAATAATCTTCCTTACTATAATCATTAATCGAGATTAAACTTTTGTTCTTCATTATATATTTATTTACACCGTTTTAATATAGTTTACTTTCACCCCTTTTACTTTCTTAAACTGCTCTGTTACAGCATCTGAATCGGCAATATTTATTTTTATTTCTAAGCTGCAATTTAAGTCAAATTTTTGATTAGATTGAAAAATGTTATTATCTTTTATTAACTTCATTACTGAGTTCATTTGCTCGTAAGAGAAAGTAATTAAAAAATAGCTTTCTACCTCTTTTTCAATTATTTCAGCATTTTCAATTGCTTCTTTTGCCGATGTTTTATAAGCATTTATTAAACCCGGAATACCTAATTTTGTTCCTCCAAAATAACGGATTACAATAATTAATATATTTGTTAAACCGAAAGATTGTATTTGCCCAAGTATTGGTGGACCTGATGAATTTGATGGCTCTCCATCGTCGCTTGCTCTAAAGCGTTTTTTATCGGCACCAAGTCGCCATGCAAATACATGATGACGAGCATCGTAATATTCTTTTCTTAATTTGGCTTGTATTTCTTTTATTTCGTCTTCGGTTGTAACCGGATAGGCAAATGCATAAAACTTACTGCCTTTATCTTTGTAACTTCCCTCCGATTTAGATTTTATAGTTTTATATTTTGATACTACTTCTGTCATTTATGCTTGCGATAAAATTATTATTGCCAATATTGAAATACCAACCCCAATTTTATTTATATTTAGTAGTTTTTCTTTAAAAATTAACAATCCTATTAATACTGATAAGCTTACTATTCCTACATTATTTATTCCAAAAATTATTGAGCTGTCGAAAATTTCTGAGCCTAATGCTTTTATAAAAAAGAAAACTCCATAGAAATTTAATACTCCTAAAATGGCTCCAAAAATCCAGATATTTTTATTTAATAACCCCTTTATACGTTTTGTTACAATAACATATATTAAACTGCTTACTAATGATATATAAAAAAGAGAAGAATTAAATAGTGCAATATTTGAAGAATCTAAGAAATTATGTTGAGAATATTTCATTAAAGAATCACTTGTTCCCATTCCAATAAATAGTATTATGGGAATAAGTATTTCATAAACATTCACCTTTTTATTTTCTTTTTCAGATGGCTTATAAACCGTTAATACTACACCAATTACAGCAATTAAAACACCTAACACTTTAAGTATTGAAATATTTTCACTAAAGTAAATAATTGAAAAAACAATGGGTATAACTGTACTCATTTTTGCAGCCACAGTAGTAATTGATAAGCCTACAAGTTTTGTACTTACACCTATTATTACAAAAGATGCAAAAAACAATACACCTATTAAAAATGCCATTAAAAACCAATCTTGCGTAAACATACTAAAAGCGTTTACACCACTTTGTATGTTACCTATTACGGCTGCAAATAAATAATTTACAACAATAATATTTATTACCGATAAATTCCTTTTCTCTGCAATTTTAAAAACTACAAATATTCCTGATAACGAAAGTATGCTGATTAATATATATAACATTATTAATTAGTAGATATAAAAAAACAGCTTAACCATTTGGTCAAGCTGTTGATAATATTTTTAAATGTGATTAGCATTATAATTTTAATTTCTTTTCTATTTCGTCAATATAAACTCTAAAGCTTTTATCGGTATCAATTAAATTGTTTACTGTTTTACAGGCGTGAAGCACTGTAGCGTGGTCTTTGTTACCTATTTGCGTACCAATAGTTACAAGCGACGATTTTGTCATACTCTTTGCAAAAAACATTGCAATTTGGCGTGCTTGTACTATTTCACGTTTACGTGTTTTCGATTTTAACAGTTCCATTGGCATATTAAAGTAATCGCAAACAACTTTTTGTATATAATCTATTGATATTTCACGTTTAGTATTTTTAACAAGCTTATCAATAATTTGCTTTGTTAAATCAATAGTAATTTCTTTTTTGTTTAATGTTGACTGAGCAAGTAATGATATTAAAGCTCCTTCAAGCTCACGTATATTAGTAGTTACATGAGACGCTATATATTCTATTACTTCGTCGCTTAATACTATGCCATCGTTATAAGTTTTCTTTTTAAGAATACTTATACGAGTTTGATAATCAGGCTTTGATAAATCGGCAGATAACCCCCACTTAAATCTAGAAAGTAATCTTTGTTCAATACCCTGTAATTCAACAGGTGGTTTATCAGATGTTAAAATAATTTGTTTACCTGATTGATGTAAATGATTAAATATATGAAAGAAGATATCTTGAGTTTTTTCTGTAGTTAACCAATGTATATCATCAATAATAAGAACATCAATCATTTGATAAAAATGAACAAAATCGTTTCTGTTATTGTTTCTTATTGCCTCAGTAAATTGTGTTTGGAATTTATTTGAGTTTACATAAAGAACTGTTTTTTCGGGAAAACGTTTTTTAACTTCAATACCAATTGCTTGAGCTAAGTGAGTTTTTCCTAAACCTGAATCGCCATATATAAACAAAGGGTTAAATGCTGTACCGCCAGGGTTGTTAGCTACTGCATATCCTGCAGAACGTGCTAAGCGGTTACATTCGCCTTCAATAAAATTATCGAAAGAATTGTCTTGATTTAATTGAGGATCTACGTGTAATTTCTTAATTCCAGGTATTACAAAAGGATTTTTAATTGTATTTTCTTCAATTTTAACAGATACAGGTCTGTTTTGAATATTTGTTTTATTTTGTGTCGGGATTTTAACTGTGTATTGTTTATTACCGGAATAACTATTATTTTCCATTACAATACTATATTCTAACTTAACTCCTTCGCCTAATTCTTTTCTTAATGTTTTACCTAAAATATCTATATAATGTTCTTCAAGATATTCGTAAAAAAATTGGCTTGGAACCTGTATTGTTAAAACATTATTTTCAAGCTTTATCGGAACGATAGGCTCAAACCATGTTCTAAAACTTATTGTAGGAACATTATCTTTGATAATCTTCATGCAATTTTCCCAAACTATTTTGTAATCTTTATTCATTGGTTATCATACTATTATTCGTTTCACGCAGTTTTTATTTGCTGTTTGCAAGTTGAACATAAAATTGTTAAATAAAAAATGAAATTGCTATTGTTTTTTAATTATTTTTTACTTAAAGTTTCAATTGCTTTACTGTGTTTCAAAAATAATATTTTTGAATTAAAAAAAGGTATAAATAACAAAAAAAATATAATTAAAAATTATTATAAATTAGATTTTTTCAAGAATTGCTTAACACCACTACTTTTCAAGTAAATTAAGATATTCAGATATTAATAATTCTGATTTTTCCAACTCAAAATTATTAATACTTTCTACAATTTGTTGTCCATAGTTATTTAACTCTACAGATTTATATTTCTCCGCTATTTTTATAATTTTCTCACCAAAACTAATTATATCATCTGATAAGTTTTCGTTTAATATTTTAGTGTGTAATTGCTTTAATTTTTGCAATTCATCAAGTACATTGTTATTTAGCTTATCTTTTAATTTATTTTCATATTCTGAAATAGATTTTTTTTCAGTTTCTATGCTTTCTTTTATTTTTATATATTTAGTTAATTCTTGCAATAACACCTCTTGCTGAACCGGTTTTTGAATATAACCACTAAAACCTTTTGTTGTTAATTCGCTTTCTTTATTAAAATATGATGCAGTAACAGCAATTACAGGAATATCTTTAGTTTTAGGATTTTCTTTTAACAATTTTGTTGCATGAAAACCATCGATACCATCCATTCTAATATCCATTAAAATAACATCAGGTAAAATATTTTCAGATATAACAATTCCATCTTTAGCATTATTGGCTGTTTTAATTTTAATGTTTGATTTTTCAAACATCATTTTTATTAAATTTAAATTATCTTCAGTATCATCAATTACTAAAACTGTTGCTTCATTAAAATCTGATATATCAATTTTGCTATTATTTATTATTTTTAGTGTATTTCCTATTTCAAATTTTATATTTTTAAAAATAACTTTAAAATTACTACCCTTCCCTACTTCGCTGGTAACGCTAATTTTACCATTCATTTTATTAATAAGTTTTTTACTTATTGTTAATCCTAAACCTGTGCCGCCATACCTTCTTGTACTTTGACCTGCTTGCTGTTTAAATGCATCAAAAATTAGACTTTGTTGTTTTTCAGGAATCCCAATTCCTGAATCTTCAACTTCAATTAACAAATCAATAGTTTTATTAAGGTCATTAATATTTTGTGAATTTACTAATATTTTAACATATCCTTTTTCAGTAAATTTTATTGCATTACCTACTAAATTAAATATAATTTGACGTAACCTAACTTCATCTATAAAAATTAATCTAGGTACATTATTGTCTATTTTTATTATAAAATCAAGATTTTTTTCTTTTACTTTTAACGAAAAAATTCGCTCTACTTCATTAATAATACTTTTAAGGTCAACTATTTCGTAATTAATATCCATTTTTTCAGCCTCAATTTTTGATAAATCGAGAACATCGTTAATTAAAGTAAGTAAATTGTTTCCTCCTGCTTTTATGGTTTGTATATAATTACTGTATTTATCGTCAGTCAATTCTTTATCAAGAAGTTCAGAAAAGCCTATTATTGCATTTAAAGGTGTGCGTATTTCATGCGACATATTAGATAAGAATTCACTTTTAGCCCTATTCGCATTATCTGCAATTTCTTTTGCTTTTATTAGGTCTTTTGTTTGTTCTTCAACCTCTTCCTTTAATCCTTCGTTTAGTTTTATTATTTCGGTTTGCTTTTTTTCAATTTCATCAATCATTGAATTAAAACTATTATACAAATCACCGGTTTCATCTTTACGTTTATTTTTAACTCTTTTCGAGAAATTACGAGTACTAGTAATCTCCTTAAGGACTTTATTTAAATTAGTTATTGGTTTTATTATTCTTCTCGAGAAGAAATAACCTATTAATACAGTGATAATTACAATAATTAAAGTAAAAACAGATGCAAGCCAAATATAGTTTCTTATTGTATCGTTAATATAATTAATTGTATATGCTACTTGTAGTTTTCCTATAAACTTACCATTTTCTATAATTTCAAATTCGTTATAAAAAATACCATCATACTCATATTTATATAACTTTCTTATATTTGTGTCCTTATTAAGTCTGTAATTCTCTTTTAGCCCTAAAACAAATTTTTCTATATTAATTGTTGTATCTAAAATTATTGAAGAATATTCTTTATCGTTAATATCAACAACTCTAACGGCAATTATTCCACGTATTTCGGTTAAACTTTTTAATATTCTATTTGTATTTGCGGTATCGTTTTCTGCTACAAAATCAGATATATTTAAACTCACAATTTTAGATACGGAGTTAACTCGAGTAAGTAAATTTGCTTTAATTACAGCTACATTTATGAGTAGCAAAAATACATATATTATTGATACACTAAATAATACTGCAAAGGATATTAATATTGTATTTTTTGAAACAATATTAATTCGAGCTATTTTATTGCTTAATTTATTTAACATATAACAAGTCTTCAATTAATTTAATTTTTTCTTCTAATGGTAATTTACCATCAATCCAATGTATTTTAGTACCTTTTCTCTCCATACCTCTATACCAAGTCATTTGTCGTTTTGCAAACTGATGAATTGCAGTTTGTAAACTATTTACCATTTGAGCATACGACATCTCCCCTATTATATATTGAGTTAAAAATTTGTATTCTAGTCCGTAATACATTAAATCTTGTGGTGTAATACCTGTTTCTATTAAATTTTTAACTTCATAAATCATTCCTTCGTTAAGCCTAGCTTTAAGCCTGGCTGTAATTCTAGCACGTCTTGTTTCTCTATCTACATCAATGCCTATAAATATATTATTTATTTTAGGATAATTGGTATCAATATTCTTATTATTTTTATAGTATTCAGCTATTTCAATTGCTCTTATGGCTCGTTTTTTATCAGTAATATCCGACTGATTATGAAGTTTTTTATATTTAGATAGTATATTTTTTAACTCATATAAACTTTTATTATTCAGCTTGTTACGTAATTCAATATTATCAGGCACTTCAATTAATTTGTACCCTTTTGTAACTGCATCAATATACATTCCTGTGCCACCACATAAAATAGCATTTGCAGGCTTTTCTTTTATTTGTTTATAAGCTTTTAAAAAATCGTTTTGATATTGAAATACATTATATTTAGTACCTGCATCTACAATATCGATTATATGATACGGAATATTTTTACCATTATAAGAATATTCTTTAATATCTTTGCCTGTACCAATATCCATTCCTCTATAAACTTGACGCGAATCGGCACTTAATATTTCGGCTCCAATTTTATCGGCTAATGCTACGGCAACAGTAGTTTTACCGGTAGCTGTAGCTCCTAAAATTGTTATTAAATCATACTTTATATCTAAACTCATCAATAAAATTTATACTTATATTTGTAAAAGTAACAAAATTGTTAATTATTTTAATTGTTATGGTTTACTTTTGTAAAAAACATAAAATTATGGATGTAAATAAAATAATAAATAGAGCAAAAGGATTAATAATTAATCCTGCTAAAGAGTGGGATATAATTAACAACGAAAATATTGATAAAACAAAAATAATAAAAGAATACGCATTGCCTTTAATTATTTTAGCATCAATATCAACATTAATTGGAAGTTTTGGTTCGCCTAAATTTCTTTCCCCATCAATAAGTTATTCGGTTATTAGTGCATTTGTAACTCTGGCAGTATCTGTTGTTTCTATTTATATATCGTCGTATATTATTAACGAAATTGCACCAAATTTTGGTTTACAAAAAGATTTAAACAAATCGTTTAAGCTTGTAATTTACTCATCAACACCGGCTTATTTAGCTTCAATAATTGCAAATTTACATTGGACACTTGGTTTTTTAAACATTTTAGGTGTTTACTCTGTTTATTTATTTTGGCTAGGTTCATCACAAATACTAAATATTCAAGAAGATAAAAAAGTTGGTTTTGTAATACTTTCTTTTGTTGTATTATTGGTAGTATATTTAGTTTTAGCTGTATTATTAGGAGGTATAATTTTAAGTACTGCATTTACTTTTAAATAATGAAAAAAGAAATTAATATACGAAATAAAAAGGCTTCGTTTAATTACGAATTTATTGACAAATATACTGCAGGAATTGTACTTACAGGTACCGAAATAAAATCGATACGAGAAGGTAAAGTAAGTTTTACCGATTCTTACTGCCGGTTTATAAACGATGAATTGTGGCTAATTGGAATTCATATAGCAGAATACTCGTATGGAAGCTACAATAACCACATTCCAAAGCGTGACCGTAAACTTTTGCTCAACAAAAAAGAATTACAAAAAATTAATAAAAAAATATCGGAAAAAGGTTTAACTATAGTGCCTGTGCGATTATTTATTAACGACAGAGGTTATGCAAAAATTGTAATTGCCGTTGCCCGAGGTAAAGCAAAGTTTGATAAACGCCACGATATAAAAGACCGTGACAATAAACGTGATTTAGATAGGTATATGAAGAAGTAATTTGAAATATTTTACAATTTTATACATTCACGACTTCATCAGTACATACAATTATTATTATTTACAGGTTATTACAAACAATTGATACTATATTTATTTAAATTATTTAAATAAATATTATATTTGCGATACATAGCTTTAACAAACTGATTACTATAATATTTCCAAGCAATAATTATCATAAAAAGCCATATAAAATCTGCATCTAACTTAAAAAACTAATAATAAAAACCATTATCAAATACTAATTTAGAAGTTTTAAAACCATTTTCTTATCTAACTTCAGTTGAAGTTTTAACTTATCAACACTTTCAAATTTCTGCTCATTTCTAATTTTTTCTATAAAAAATATAGTAATTTTTTTATCGTAAATATTTTCATCAAATTCAAAGATATTTACCTCAATACCTGTTTTTTCGTTATTACTAACAGTTGGTTTACGCCCAACATTTACCATTGCATTATATTCGATTTTGTTATAATAAACCTTTACAGCATAAACTCCGTTTGCCGGAATAAGTTTGTAACTCTCCCATTTAATATTGGCTGTAGGAAAACCTATTTTTCGTCCAAGAGCTTCGCCTTTAATAACTGTACCTGTAATTGAATAATTATATCCTAAATATTTATTAGCTTTTACAATATCGCCTTTCTTTAGTGCATTTCTAATTTTAGTTGAGCTAATATTATCATTTCCGCTAGATAAAGCTGAAACTTGCTCAATTGTAAATCCAAACTCGTTTGCACATTCTGCTAATTTTTCGAATCGCCCCTCTCTATTCTTGCCAAAATGATGATCGTAACCTAAAACCAAATGTTTTACATTTAATTTAGCTACCAATAAATTTTTCACAAATTCGTAAGATGTTTGTTCTGCAAATTGTTTTGTAAATTCAACAATTACAAGATAGTCAATACCATAATCATCTAATATTTTTGCTTTTTCATCAATAGTACTTAAAAGCTCTAAACCATCAATTTTACCTAAAACAAACCTCGGATGTGGCCAAAAAGTAAATACTACCGATTTATAATTCAATTGTTTGGCTTTATTTTTCAACCTATCAAGAATAGTTTTATGACCTCTATGAAGTCCATCAAACGTACCAACAGTAACAACTGTATCGGTAATATTAAAACTATTTATATCGGTAATTTTTATCATTTCGTGCAAATGTATGTAAAATTAATTATTAATTGATAATTATTAATTGAAAGCGTACCTTTGCACTTTCAAATTAATTAATCAGAAAATGAGTAATATTATTGCAATAGTAGGTCGTCCTAATGTAGGGAAATCGACATTATTTAACCGTTTAATTGGCAAACGACAAGCTATTACCGACGAAACTAGTGGAGTTACAAGAGACCGTCATTATGGAAAATCGAACTGGAATGGGTATGATTTTTCGGTTATTGATACAGGTGGTTATGTTACTAATTCTGAAGATGTATTTGAAGAAGAAATTAACAAACAAGTAATGTTAGCTATTGAAGAATCTGATGTTATTCTTTTTTTAGTTGATGTAAAAAATGGTATTACCGATTTAGATGAGTCAATAGGAAAACTATTAAAAAGGACAAAAAAACCTGTAATGCTTGTTGTTAACAAAGTTGATAATTCGGCTCAGCATAACGACACTTTTGAGTTTTACTCGTTAGGCTTGGGCGATCTCTATCCTATTTCATCAACAAATGGCTCCGGTACCGGCGATTTACTAGACGAAGTTGTAAAACATTTCAATACAAAAGATGATGAAGAAGATTTAGGAATACCAAAATATGCTATTGTAGGACGACCAAACGCTGGAAAATCATCATTAATTAATGCTTTAGTTGGCGAAGACCGTAATATTGTAACAGATGTTGCCGGTACTACTCGCGACTCAATACATACTCGTTATACAAAATTTAATCAAGATTTTTTAATTATTGATACTGCAGGATTACGAAAAAAGACTAAAGTTACCGATGATTTAGAGTTTTATTCGGTTATGCGAGCTGTACGCTCTATTGAAGAGTCTGACGTGTGCTTATTAATGATTGATGCAACACGAGGAATAGAAGCTCAAGATTTAAATATTTTTTATTTAATTGAAAAAAACAAGAAAGGTGTTGTTGTAATTGTTAATAAATGGGATTTAATTGAAAAAGATACGCATACAACAAAAGAATTTGAAGAAAAAATTAGAGCTAAATTAGCACCATTTAACGATGTACCTATTATTTTCACTTCTGCTATTACAAAACAGCGTATTCATAAAGTATTAGAAACGGCAATTAAAGTTTACGAAAATAGAATTAAAAAAATACCAACATCAAAACTTAACGAGTATATGCTTGGTGTTATTGAGGCGTTTAGACCACCTGCAATAAAAGGTAAATTTGTAAAAATAAAATATGTAACACAGTTACCTATTCATGCTCCTGCATTCGCTTTTTATTGCAATATGCCACAATATATTAAAGAACCTTATAAAAGGTTTTTAGAAAATAGACTTAGAGAGGAATACGATTTTACCGGTGTTCCTATTCAAATATTTATTCGTAAAAAATAAAAAAAGAGGTTTAAAAACCTCTTTTTTATTATTTTAAAAACCACTTATAAGCAGCTTCTTTATTTTTAAACGCTTTAAAAGGTAAATCTGTACCGCCTATTTTTTTCATTATATTATTAAAATAGTAACGTTTAAACGGATTTGCCCCCAGAACAATTCCGCCTTTTTGTAAACCTGTTGCAATAGCTCTTTCAATGGCATTTTCCTCAAACCATGTTCTATCTTCAGGAGTTACAACCTTTTGATTAACAATATCAGATAAATAATACAATACATCATTATCCTTTCCTACTTGTATAGACCTTTCCCATACATCACGGTACTGCTCGCTTGTAAAATTAGCTTTTGCCCATGTTACCATTAGCACTTTCGCATCTTCGTCAAAAACTATTTCAACATAATTTGTTTTAAATATTTCTCTCATAGGCACTTATTTTATCCTAAAAACCACTTATAAGCAGCCTCTTTATTTTTAAACGCTTTAAAAGGAAGTTCTGTGCCTCCAATTTTCTTCATTATATTATTAAAATAGTAGCGTTTAAATGGGTTTGCACCTAAAATTATTGCACCCTTCTTTAAACCTGTATCTATAGCTTGTTGAATAATATTATCTTCAAACCACTTTCTATCTTCAGGGGTTACAACTTTCTGATTTATTATATCTGATAGAAAGTACAAAACTTCATTTTCTTTAAAAAAAGCTATACATCTATCCCAAACATCTCTATAATTATCGCTAGTAAAGTTATAGTTTAGCCATACTGTAAATACAACTTTCGCTTCTTTATCGTAACTAATTGTTACGTATTCCGATTTATATATTTCTTCCATAAGTATAATATTAACTTAAAAACCACTTATAAGCAGCCTCTTTATTTTTAAACGCTTTAAAAGGTAAATCTGTACCGCCTATTTTTTTCATTATATTATTAAAATAGTAACGTTTAAACGGATTTGAGCCAAGAATAATACCTCCTTTTTTAATTCCTGTTTTTATTGCACGAGGTACAGCACTTTCCTCAAACCATTTTCTATCTTCGGGAGTTACAACTTTTTGATCAATAATATCGGATAGAAAAAAATCAATCTTATTAGCAAATGCAAACTCTAAAGTTTTTTCCCAAACTTCACGATATTGTTCGCTTGTAAAATTTGCTTTTGCCAATTTTGCAAAAACTACTTTTACTTCTTCATCAAAAGTGATTTCAACATAGTCTGTTTTAAATATTTCTCTCATAGTAGGTATTTTTATACTTTAAAGATATATAATATTTACGAAAACAAGCTATAAATTAGATTAAATATAAAATATCATTGATTAATGAGTATCTATTTATCATATTTCAGCTCTAATAAATAGGATATATTAAAATCTTCAACACCTTTTTGATATTTATTAAAAAACATTATCCAGTCAGGAACACCTTTTTGTACTAAAACAAAACCCTTATTTTCAAGCCATTGTTTATTTTTATAATAATATCTTTTATTAACTGATAATAAATTAACAGAGTTACTTTTAAACAAAGAATCTGCAGGGAGTTCATTTTCATTAAAACTTGAGAAGGATAAATTATTAGTTATATAATAAGTCATTGGTAAACCAAAAGGATTATAAGGATTACTCCATTCTTTTGATACAATATGTACAGAGCCTTTATAATTATTATAAATATATTCGGTTATTTTCATTAAACCTGCTTCTGTCGATTTTAGTCCAATAGCAGCAATGGCTACCGTGTTAATAATAATTAATATTGAAATATATGTAATCAATACATACTTATATATTATTCTTTTATGTTTAATAAATTTAAATGCATCGGTTAAAAACACAAATATTATTATTGGTGTAAAATATGCTATTGGGAACAAAAAACGTAATTCTTTATGCGGAATAATTGTATGAATTACAATAAATGGTACTATTAAAAATGTAAATAAATTTTTAGGATATCTAATAATAAAATAAATAAGAGAAATAACGATTAAAAAACCGAGAGGATAAGTAGGGTATTTATAAAAATATTTTATAAACATCCACCAAGGGCTTGTACCAAACCCAGATGCTCCTGATTGTAATATATTAAATTTAAAATAGTTAACTAATGATAACGAGAATGAATTGTAAAATAAATAATCTAAAAACACTCCAAAAATAACAACTACACTCCCACCTAACATTATCACAAATAACTTAACAACAGATTGTTTTTCAACAAAAAACAACCATACAACAAAACTAAATATTAAAACTCCGGTTTGAAAACGAAATAAAAAAGCCAAGCCTAAAAATAATCCGATAATTATGTAATTCAATATAGATAGTTTTTCTTTTATCAAATATATTGATATTGCTATTATAAAAAAGCTAGTACTAAATGTTTCGGAAGAATATCTAACAGAAATATAAGGTAAAAACCACAGTAAAAATATTAAAAGCAGAAATAAAAATCTATAATTTAAATCTATAATTTTTCTTTTAACAAGAGATTTATATAATAAATAAATTGAAAACAACGACAAAAAAGCACTAAGTAGTCGCAATATAAACATTTGTGTATAATGATTATAAACACCAACACAATCCATTGTTTTAAACAAAATAACTGTAAGCCAAGGTTGAATACTCGACCTAAGTTTAGCGTTAAATTCCCATGCCAATTGGTTTGATTGTATGTTACCTAGTTTATAATTTGCAAATTCTATTATTTGATAATGCTCATCAGCAAAATGATAACCGGAACTATAATAGGCAGTAGTTATATATACCGTTAATATTATAAGTGTTAATAATATATTTTTTTTTACAATATTATGCATAAATAACATTTCTAATCTTTCTTTTTAACTAATCTATATTCTCCTTTATGAGCAGCTTTATTATCAGGCACTTTTATTATTGATTTGTAATATTCTGTTTTCTCAATTTTTAGAAACTGTTCCCAATACGTTTCTTTTGTCATACTAAAACAATTTATAGCACCAGAATTATACTGTCGTATCTGAAAGTTATTATAAAAAATTAATATTGCTAATACTACTATAAGTAGATAATTAATATATTTCTTTTTTAACAAAAACATAATTAGTGATGTCAAAAAAATTGCCATTATGCCATAAAAATCAATAAAAGCTCTATTGCCATAGTTACCGCCATACCACCAAGACCACCATGAAGAAAGAACATAAATAATCATTATCATAAATATACTTAACTGTATTGATAATGATTTATTAGTTTTGTACAATGTAAACGCACCAAAAACAGCTAAAAACATAATTGGAGTATAAACAAACCAACCTTTCCAATAAGAAAAAAGAATATTAAATATTTGAGGATTTAAAAAGAAGAAACCTTCGTTGCTTTCACCGTACGAAAAATACAAATAGCTTCCAGTTTGAATTTTCCAAAAAATTAATTGAGGAATCCAAGGCAATATATATAAAAGTATTAAAGAAACAGTAATCTTAGTATTTTTAAAGAAAAACATAAATCTATTTATTAAATCTTGTTTTGATTTTACTCCCCAAAAAATAAAAATAAAATAAACTAAGATATTTGTTGGTCTAATTAACGTAATCAACCCTCCTAAAAACCCCAAAATAACTAATTTTTTTATTTTATTATTTTTCCACCACAACATTGTATTATATATAAAAATATTAATCAATGTAAAGTTATAAACATGTGTCATTCCTGGTTCATAGCTAGAATAAAATATAAGATTTGTTCCTGCTACAATTGAAATAGTAGAAATAAAAATTGATAGCTCAGAAAATTTCAAAAGCAACAACAATTTACGCAAATAATAAATACCAAATAACAAATAAATAAGAGCTAGCATTGTTATCAAATATTTATATGGAACAGAATACCCATTAGCCTCATACCCCATTGGCTCTGCAATAATATGCGCTATTAAAAATGCAGGTAAATAAATGTATGACATACCAATTGTTGTCTTTATTATATATTTACCATTATCAAGTTTTATTGGCCATATCTGATTTTTTAGAAACTCTGAATTTTCACTATCATAAACAAAATTAAAGCTTAAATCTTTATATATAAAAGTCGCAGGTAAATACGCATAATAAGACTTTACATCCCATTCAATAACTTTAGAATTATCTTTCCAGAACTTATGTCCTTGGTTGGTTCCAAAAACATACAAACCAATAATAACTATTGTTATTATTGAAATGTATTTACTTTTTATTTTGCGCATTTTATTAAGTTATTAATCTCAAAAGTATATACTTAATTGGTTTTAACAAAAAATGACTACATATATACAAAATTAATCCCTAATATTAATAACTATAAATTTAAAAATTTGTTAGCATATTCAGTAATTATTATTTTTGAGATTCTAATTAAAAGGTATTACATATAAAGCAACTTTTAATTAAAATATATCGTCTGAAAAACAAATAGAAATCCTATGAATAAATTCTTAATTTTTATATTTATAATTTCATATAAATTAATTACAGCACAAATTTGCGATGACGCACAAGTTATTAACAACTTACCTTTTACAGATGTACAGGTAAACACAATTGACGCTGATTGTGATATAATTGGAAATTATTGTAATAGCTCAGGTCAAGCAGCAAATGACACAATTTATGAGTATTATTCAAATGCTTTTCAAAATATTGATATAATTCTATCAAACGTAAATATTCAATATGATTGGCTTGTTAGTATATTTCTACTCGACACATGTCCTGATGTAGCAACAACAACAAACTGTATTGCATCTGCTAGCGGTGGTGAATTAAGCATTACAAATCAAGCTATTGACTCTAATAAAACATATTACATTGTGATAACAAATTTATTATTACTTAATATTAATAGTTTTATTTATGATATAGAAATCAGAGAACACTATGATTATGATTTATCTATTGTTGAATTTAATGACCCAAAATCATATTATGATTTTGCAATTTCTCTTGGCGAAACATCTGCATGGATTGCAAACAACGGAAATTATACTGTAGACACACTAAACTTTGGTTTAGTATTAAATGGCACAACTTATTACAATACAATTATTGATGCAAATTTATTGCCAGGAGAATCAAGGCGTTTTTATCCATTTGCACATGATATGTCAGCAGACGGTCCATACCTCACAAAATTATTTCTAAGAAATAATGATATGAACCCTAACAACGACACACTCACAAAACGTTCGCATAATCTATATGAAATCTCTTCGTTTCCATATTTCACTGATTTTGAATCTGGTACAAACGGATGGGTTACTGAATGGAAAAATGGTTCAAATATTAGAGAAACATGGGAAATGGGAGTTCCTAATGCCAATATAATTGATACAGCATCATCAGGAACTCATGCATTTGTTACAAATTTAGATGGTAACTGCAATATTAATGAAGATTCATATTTAGTTAGTCAAAGTTTTGATTTCTCCAACATTAGTTCTCCTATGATAGAATTTGATATGTGGAAATCTTTAGATTCTACAGCTTCTGTTTATCTTGAATATACAGATACAAATGAAATTCACTGGGTACGAGTTGGTTCTGTAGGAACAGGAACCAATTGGTATAACACATTTTTAGGTCAAAGTGATGACACATGGTTAGGAAACTCAAATGGCTGGATAACAGCCAAAAACAAAATACAAGGTGCAGGAGGAAAACCTCATGTGCATTTACGATTTGTTTTTAAAAACATGTCATACAACACCCCTGAAGGCATAGCAATAGACAACATAAAAATATACGAAGCTCCAAATCACGATATTGGTGTTACAAACATTTTAAATCCTATTTCAAAATGTAACATTAACAACGACAGTATTACAGTTAAAATAACGAATTTTAGTCCTGATACAGCACACTCTAACTTTATTATTAAAGCACTTATTGATAATACATACGAACTAACAGATACTGTTACGCAAACAGTACAAGCAAACAGTACATTAATTTATACTTTTAGAAACACTTTTAATTTCAACCAGTTAAAAGAATACAAAATAAAAGCCACAACATATTTAATTAACGAAGACGACACCACAAACGATGCTGACAGTACTGTATTTTTTAATTTTGATAACAACACACTACCTTATTTTAACGATTTTGAGACAAACAATGGAACATGGCACACTACAGGTATTAACTCATCTTGGGAATATGGAACTCCAACCGATAGCGTAATTACAGATGCAGCTTCAGGCACAAAAATATGGGCAACAAATCTTTCAGGTTACCATAATCAACCGGAAGAATCATACCTAACAAGCTCTTGTTTTGATTTATCATTATTAACAAACCCATTAATCAAATTCAAAGCAAACTACGATTTATATATCGATAATGGAGCTACATCAACCTATGTACAAATGTATTATAGCAATAATAACGGTAATACATGGACTATTCTAGGCAATGCGAATAATAATTGGTATGATGCAGGCTCATCTTGGGTTGGCAAGTCTGATAATTGGATTGAAAAACTTTACAACATATCAAATTTAACTAATTTAGGAAATATTCAGCTACGATTTAAACTTTTTGCTTTACAAGAAAAAACAGGTTTCGCTTTTGATGATTTTACTATATGCGATGCTCCTAAAGCAGGATTTATTTACACTGCAAGTGGAAGAAATATTTTAATAAATGATACTTCAATAAATAGCGAAACTTATAAATGGTTTATTAACGATACTCTTGTATCAACCGAGCAAAACCCTACACTTATAGTAACTCAAGACACCAGTAAAATTACACAAGTTGTTATTAATAATTGTTATTCAGACACAATTTCTCATATAATTTTCACTTCAAATATTTCTAATATTACAAACGGAAACATTAGAGTATATCCTAACCCTACAAGTAAATATTTAATAATTGAAAATAATAAATATAATATTTCATTAATTCAATTAATAAATTCTCTTGGGCAAATACAGATAAGCAAAAAAGTTGCTAATAATTACATTAATAAAATTGATGTATCTAATTTATATAATGGAGTTTATTTACTCAGAATAGAAACAAACAACGGTTCATTTACCGAACGTATTATTATAAAATAAATATACAATTTACAATATCTAAAACCTGATAAAAATGAATCTCCTCGCCGCAAGCGGATGAGGTATCGTTTTGGAATACTATTTTTTACGTCCCAAGGGACGGGGAATTAAAACCCAAACAGATTAAAATTTTATCAGGTTTTTCTTTCCTATAAAACTATACACCCCTACAAAAAATAAACAAAACATCAATTAACTTACTGAAACACTTACAAGTATTTATTAATACATCTCAACAACAAACACTACACTCATATATTAACTCAATAAATATATATATATTTGTTTCGTTTTAAAAAAGAATTACCGAATGAACAAATTAGAACAGTATTTCGAGAAATATAGAGAAAATACTATTGGGTACAATCAAGAATACACATCAGCTTACGGAAAACAAAAAATTATTTATGCCGATTGGGTAGCAAGCGGCAGGTTATATAAACCAATTGAAAATAAAATTGCAAACGAATTTGGTCCTTTTGTTGCAAACACACATACCGAAACAAGCGAAGTAGGTACATTAATGACAAAATCATACCACTACGCGAAGCAAATAATTAAAAACCATGTTAATGCCAACGAAAACGATGTATTAATAAATACAGGCTTTGGAATGACATCAGCCATAAACAAACTACAGCGTATAATAGGATTAAAATATTGCGGAAGAAAACGACACGCTAATTGTATTCAAGAAAAGCCTGTAGTGTTTGTTACTCACATGGAGCATCACTCAAATCACACATCGTGGCTTACAACTATTGCCGATGTAGTGTTAATAAAACCTAACAAAAACCTACTTATCAGTTTACAAAATTTAGAAACAGAATTAAACAAATATAAAAACAGAAAAATTAAAATTGGAGCATTTACGGCAGCATCAAATGTTACCGGAATTATACCTCCATACTATAAAATGGCAAAATTAATGCATAAATATAACGGTCTATGTTTTGTTGACTTTGCTATGGCTGCACCATATATAAATATTAATATGCACCCATCAGACCCTGAAGAAAGACTTGATGCAATTACATTTTCACCACATAAATTTTTGGGAGGTCCGGGTTCTGCCGGAGTATTAATTTTTAATAAGAAACTATATAAAAGAGAAACACCCGATAATCCGGGCGGTGGCACAGTTGACTGGACAAACGCTTGGGGTGAATTTAAATTTGTTGATGATATTGAACTCCGTGAAGATGGTGGCACACCGGGTTTTTTACAAACAATACGTACAGCTCTTTCAATAAATTTAAAAAATGAAATGGGTGTTGAAAATATACATAAGCGTGAAAAAGAGCTACTTAGTATAGTTTTCGCTGAATTTGCAAAAATAGAAGGTATAAACATTTTAGCACCAAACGAAAAACAAAGATTAGGTGCCATTTCGTTTTATCACGATAAAATACATTTTAATTTATTAGTTAAACTTTTGAGCGATAAATATGGTATTCAAGTACGTGGAGGTTGTGCTTGTGCAGGTACTTATGGCCATTATTTACTAAATGTTGATTACAATAAATCACAAAATATAACTGAAAAAATTAACAAAGGAGATTTATCAGAAAAACCGGGTTGGGTACGACTTTCAGTACATCCAATAATGACTGATAAAGAAATTTATTATATTTCAAAATCGCTAAATGACATTGTTGAGAATATTGACAAATATATTAATGATTACGAATACATTCCAAATACAAACGAATTTGTATTTAAAACCAAATACAAAAAACTTGACTACAAACATTGGTTTAATCTATAATAAATAAACAGATAAACAAATAAACAGATAAACGATTTTTTATATATCTTTGAAAAATAACATAAACTAATATAATATACAATGAAAAGTAAATTAATTACACTATTAGCAGTTGTTTCAATGCTATTTGCTATTAATAAAACAAATGCTTGTACTAACTACTTAGTTACAAAAGGAGCATCAACTGACGGCTCTGTAATGATATCTTATGCTGCCGATTCTCATGTTTTATACGGCGAATTATACCATTGGGCTGCAAAAAAATGGCCTGCAGGCTCAATGTTAGATGTTTACGAATGGGATACAGGTAAATTTCTTGGCAAAATTAAACAAGCTGCCGAAACTTATAATGTAATTGGTAATGTAAATGAGTATCAAGTTGCTATTGGCGAAACAACTTACGGCGGACGTAAGGAATTACATCATCAAGATGGAGCAATAATTGACTACGGAAGTATGATTTATATTGCATTACAGCGTTCAAAATCAGCACGAGAAGCTATTAAAATAATGGCTGAATTAATGGCTGAATATGGTTATTATAGCGAAGGTGAATCTTTTTCTGTTGCCGACCCTAACGAAGCTTGGATTTTTGAAGTAATTGGTAAAGGTCAAGGCGAAAAAGGTGCTGTTTGGGTTGCTCGTAAAATTCCTGACGGATATATTTCAGGACACGCTAATCAAGCACGTATTACAACTTTCCCACTAAAAGGAAAAAACACAATTTCATCTAAAAAATTGAGTAAAATATTTGATAAAAATATTGAAAATGTTTACTCTGAAGATGTTATAACATTTGCTCGTAAAAAAGGCTGGTTTAACGGTAAAGATGAAGATTTCAGCTTCTCTGACACTTATGCTCCTGTTGATTTTGGTGGAGCTCGTTTTTGCGAAATTAGAGTTTGGAGTACTTTTAACGATGTTAAAGCCGGTATGAATAAATACTGGGACTATTGCAAAGGTGATATTCAACATGCAGAAAAACTTGCTAATGGACATGCTAATATTAACAAATATGCAACTAATCGTATGCCTTTATGGGTTAAACCTGATAAAAAAGTATCAGTTTTAGATATGATGCACTTTATGCGTAATCACTTAGAGGGTACAGAACTTGATATGAGTAAAGATATTGGTGCAGGTCCTTTTGGTATGCCTTACCGCTGGAGACCTTTAACCTGGAAAGTTGATGGAAAAACATACTGCAACGAACGTACTACAGCAACACAACAAACAGGTTTTTCGTTTATTGCTCAATTACGCTCAAACGTACAAAACATAGGAGCTATAAACTGGTTTAGTGTTGACGATGCAGCAAGTACAGTATATATCCCGATGTACACTGTAATGACAAAAACGCCTGAAACTTTTGCTGTTGGCAATGGTAACATGACTGAATGGAGCGACAACTCTGCATTTTGGACATTTAACGAAATGAGCAACTGGGCTTATGCTCGTTACAACTTAATTCACCCTGAAATTGAGAAAAAACAAGCGGCTTACGAAAAAGAGTTTGTTGATAATACTGCAAAAATTGATGCAGAAGCAATGAAACTTTATAAAGAATCCCCTGAAAAAGCGGTTGAATATTTAACAAACTACTCTGTAAAACAAGCTAATCGTGTTGTAAAAGAATGGAAACAATTTTATCACCAATTATTTGTAAAGTATTCTGATGGAAATGTAAAAACAAAAGCAGAACCTAAAGAAGGTTACAAATATGTAACTCCAAAACTTGAACAACCCGGCTATGGAGAAGAGTGGTACAAAAAAATTGTAAAAGAAACAGGCGAACAGTTTTTAATGAAATAAGAAATATATTAATTCATTAAATACAAATAATATATAAAAACCGCTTAGGCGGTTTTTTTTATATTGTTTGTAAATAAAACAAAACTTGTTGCTAATGCTAATAAAGAAATTGAAGCAATTGAAAGTTTCGATCCTAAAACAACAGCTATTGTTGACAAACGATTTGAAAAAGAGCTTTTTAATTTCTCTAAAGATGCTAGTGCAAACATAACACTAACCGACTATAAGCCAAATCATTTAACTTACAAGACAGAATGTAATAGCGACCAGTTAGCTGTTTTCTCAGAAATATACTACGATAAAGGTTGGAACGCATATGTAGATAATAAATTAGTACATCATTTCAGAGCAAATTATGTTTTACGAGCTATGAAGATACCGGCTGGTAATCACATAATAGAATTTAAATTCGAGCCATCATCATGGTCAATAGGTACAACAATATCATTAATAAGTTCAATAATTCTTTTACTTGGTTTACTAGCTATTGTATTCTTTGAATTTAGGCAAAAAAATAAAGAAGTATAATAATTATACTTCTTTATTTTTTCATTTATAGTATTTAATTATCTAGATAACGAATATAATTACTATTCGTCTATATCCCAACTAATTTCAATATCCCAATTTGCACGTACTACAATATTTTCTTTATAAAACTGCACTTTTTCGGGTTGTTTTCCTTCTAAATATTTTCCTGTATCCCATTTTAGATTAGCATTATCATCATAAATAAGCTTTAATTTATACGTATTTGCAGGTAAATATTCTATTGATATTTCATCATCTTTATCAAGATAAAACTCTTGCAAAACTGCATCGTTAGCCGATAATAACTGAATAATAATATTCTGTTTTACATTATTTGTGGTTAATAAAATTTTCCCATAGAATGCCAAAGCTTGTGCTGAGAAAGTATTGATAATTGTATCGTTAACTAATCCATAATTATTATCAAACACATTAGTATCGATTAATAATTTATAATTAGTTTCTTCTTTAGCTTTAAAATTAACAAAGTATTTACGCTTTATTATAGAATCTTGCTGCAAAGTAAAATCTAAAGGAACAAATTCGTCTTTTTTATTTACAAACAAATGTATTTTAGATTTGTCCACACTATTTATCGGAACATTTGTGGTAAAAAACAACTTGCTATTAAGTCCTAATTTGCCATTATTTTTCACATTAAAATCAACAATAATTTTAGGTTTTTCTGTTTTTTGTTCCTTTTGTTTCTTTTGTTTATTCTTTTTCTTTTTAGCAAAAACTTTAGGTTTTTTATATATTAACTTAATAGTATCATTCAACATAGACATTTCACCTAAAGTATCGGTTGCAATATAATCAAACTTTACTTTAAGAGTGTCAATATTGTAAATGTTTGAATCGGTTAGCCATACATTTAGCGTATCTCCTGTTATTGATTTTTCGGTATAAAGTTTTTCTGATAAATCGATATTAATACCTGTTATGCTAAAATTATCATCGAGTTTATCGTTAAAAATAAAAATAAACTGTTCTTTTTTATCTCTACTACTAGATTTTAAATACTGATTATGATTTTCTTCTTCAAATAAAAACAACTCAACACTATCAGGGGTGTAAGTTATAATATTCTTTTTTACAACACTATCAGTACCTAAAGAATCGTTTTTTATTGTATCAGTACGTACTTCAAGTTTTGCTTGAGGAAGTAGAATTGAGTCTAAAAATGCAATATTTTCGTTAGGTAAATCAAAAATTCTATTTTTATTTAAATCTTTAAGTGCAAATATTTTATATTTACCACCACGCATATACGAAATATTAAAATGCCCTGATTTATCTGTTTTTCCAATATATGAAGGTAAATCGAAATACATTATAGAATCGTAAAATATTTTATTATCGTAAAGTAAAATTAAAACATCTTCTACAGGTTTTAAATCAGTTGCGTTTACCAATGTTCCGGAAACCTGCAACGAGTCGATATAATCGCCGGTAGAAAATGCAAAATAATAATTTACAAATGCGTTTGATTCGTTAACATCAACAATTGCATTTCCAAAATTTAAATTATAAGTAGTGTTTTCGAGCAAAGTATCTTCGAAAGAAAACACAACACTTTTCCCTTTTAAAACAGCTTTTGGCGGTTTGTTTAAAGGTGGCGATGATATAAATTGTGAGTTTAAATCTTTAATTTTAACAAACTCATCGAAATATACTCTTATTTTATTCTTATCGAAATTTAAGCTTCCTTTTTTTGGTATTTCTTTTACAATAACAGGAGGAGCAACATCTTTAGGACCTCCGGTTGGCCTAGATACATTTGCACAACTATAAGCAATAATAGCTAAAACAACTAACAATAATATTTTTGAAATACCCGCCTTCAATATTAAAAGTAACCTAATTCAAGTTTAGCTTCTTCGCTCATCATATCTTTATCCCAAGGTGGGTCGAAAACTAAATTTACATTTGCCGATTTTACACCTTGTATAAAATTAACTTTATCTGCCACTTCGGCAACAAGCGAATCAGCAACCGGGCAATTAGGGGCGGTTAATGTCATTGTTATAACGACATTGCTATCATCATCAATATCAACATCATAAATAAGACCTAAATCATATATATTTACAGGTATTTCGGGGTCGTAAACCGATTTTAGAACAGTAAGTATTACTTCTTCTAAATCCATATAATTATTTTTTTCTGCCATTTTTTAATAATTTAAGAACCACATTATTGCAAAACAATTAACAAGCAAATGTGGTAATAGTATTTAATTATTTAATTTTGAATTATACGCAATAGCATACAATTTAATCTGCTTAACCATTGATAATAAGCCATTTGCCCTTGTTGGCGAAAGATTTTGCTCTAAACCAATTTTATCGATAAAATACAAGTCAAAATCTATCAACTCTTTTGGCTCTCTGTTATTAAAAACTCTTAATAATAAAGCGATAATACCTTTGGTTATTATTGCATTACTATCTGCTTTAAAGTGTATTTTCCCATCTACCAATTCGGCATTTAGCCATACTTTTGATTGGCAACCACTTATTAAATTTACATCAGTTTTATGCTCCTCTTCAATAACAGGCACATCTTCAGCCAATTCAATAATATAGTTATACTTATCTAACCAATCATCAAAAATTGAAAATTCTTCAATTATTTGATCCTGAATTTCGTTTATTGTCATTTGTGATTTTTTTATCCGAAAAGTTCTTTTACTTTTTTTATTCCCTCAACTAATTTATCAACTTCCTGTTTGGTGTTATAAAACGAAAGCGATGCTCTTATAGTACCATCAATACCAAAGAATTTCATTATTGGTTCGGTACAATGAGTTCCTGTACGTACAGCAATATTCATTTTATCTAAAACCATACCTGCATCAAAATGATGAATATTTTCAATATTAAATGATATTATTGATGATTTATTTGGCGATTGACCAAATATTTTAACTCCTTCAATTCGCGAAATAGCATCTGTAGCATAAGTAGCTAAATCTGATTCATATTCTGCAATTTTATCAATACCAATATTTTGAACATACCTAATTGCATGGTCTAAGCCAACAGCACCAACAAAATTGCTTGTTCCTGCTTCAAATTTAAACGGTAATTCGTTATATACAGTTTTTTCTATTGTTACTGATTTTATCATATCGCCACCACCTTTATACGGAGGCATTTTATTCAATAATTCTTCTTTACCATATAAAATACCAATTCCTGTAGGCCCATATATTTTATGACCTGAAAAAGCATAAAAATCGCAATCTAAATCTTTAACATCAACTTTCTGATGTTGAATACCCTGAGCTCCATCAATAAGTACATAAGCACCTTTTGCATGTGCTTTTTTTATAATATCTTTAATAGGATTTATTGTTCCTAGAGTATTTGATACATGAGTAATGGCAACCAATTTTGTTTTATCGGTTAAAAGCTCGTCTAATTCGCCCAATAATAACTCACCAAAATGATTAAGTTTAATAACTTTAAGCTTAGCCTTCTTTCTTTCACAAAGCATTTGCCACGGTACAATATTTGAGTGATGCTCCATTTCCGAAATTAAAATTTCGTCGCCTTCATTAATAAATATTTCACCAAAAGAAAATGCTACAAGATTTATACTTTCGGTTGTTCCTGATGTAAAAATTATCTCGGTATCAGAATTGGCATTTATAAATGTTTTAACAGTTTTTCGTGCAGTTTCGTATGCTTGAGTCATTTTTTCGCTCAAATAATGAACGCCTCTATGTATATTACTATTGTATTTTGAATAATACTCATTAATAATATTAATTACAGAGTTAGGTTTCTGAGTTGTGGCTCCATTATCGAAATAAACCAACTGCCCGGAATATAAATTCTGCTTTAATATTGGAAAATCTTCTCTTATTTTATTTATATCAAAATCCAAAACTTTATTTTTAAGAGAGTTACAAAACTAATTACTCTCACAATTTAATTTACTAAATTATTGATTAAATAAGTAACAAACAAGATAAAACTATATATTATTTAAAATTAATAAAAATTAAGAATTAGTATATTAATAAGATACTGTATTAGCAGGACAAAATTACACTTTATATTTTGCTTATTTGTTTAACAAATAGTTATTTACTGAAGTTTCGCACCTACAACTAATATACTCTATATTAACAATTTAACATATTACATATAGTATTTAGCGCTACGATTTATGTCATATTAATTTTAGAAATTAGACACAAAAAAAAGGGGGAACCACCCCCCTTAAAACCCAAAAACAACTAAAATTATGAAAAGATGACTTCCGTAGAAGTCAAGCACAAATATATATATATATTTGCTTACTGCAAATTAATTGGTAATTGATTACCTTAATTATTGATGAAAGTATTAAAAATTGCTATTAATTTCATATTTATCATGAAATAATTTACCATATATAAATTGAGAGTAGCAATTTGTAAATTTATACGAGCAGTTAGTATTACTAATATTGATTTTTTACATACAAAAACCTAAATTTACGATGTGTTTTTCGAATTAATGCAATGTCAGCATTATAAACGAAGATAGAACAAAAGTTCGTCTTCGTTTTTTTTTATATAAAAAAGCACTGTACATTTTAAATGTATAGTGCTTTTTATAAAATATAGTAGTCTCTACAATTTTGAAATCATATACTTAATATCTGCCCAAGTTTTTTCGTCTGGTTTTGCTCCAATAAATTCGATTATTTTACCAGATAAAATAGCTCCAATTTCACCACATTTATCCAAAGAATAATTATTTATTAATCCATAAATAAAACCTGCAGCATACGAATCGCCTGCGCCGGTTGTGTCAATCATTTTTACAGGAATAATTCCTGCAGTATATTTTTTGCCATCTTTTTTAATTAATGAACCTTTTGATCCAATTTTTACAACTGCAATATCGCAAAATTCTGCAATTTTTTCTAAAGCTTCTTCCGGCTCTGCATTAGTAAACGCCTTAGCTTCTTCTTCGTTGGCAAAAACAATATCTACATATTTCTTCATATAGTCTTTAAGGAAATCAAAATTGTCTTCAACTACATTATAGCTTGCTAAGTCTAATGATATTTTTAAACCGTTTTCTTTTGCTAATTCTGCCGCTTTAAGCATTAATGGGTGGTTATATACTAAATAGCCTTCAATATGAAAAATATCGAACCCTTTAAAAAACTCTGATTTTAATTCATCAGCATTAAGCTCAACAGCAGCACCTAAGAATGTTGCAAATGTACGTTCTCCATCTTTACTCACTAAAGCCATTGCTTTACCTGAAGGAGTTTCTGAGTTAAGTAAAATAGGAGTAATATTATTCCCCTCCATATCAGAACGGAAAAAATTACCTAACTCATCGTTTTTAACTTTTCCAATATAAGAACTTTCTATTCCAAGTTTAGCTAAACTGTATATTGTATTTGCTGCACTACCACCCGAAGTCATTTTTTGAGTGAATATTTTTGAATCCTCATGTATTTTTGTTGATGTGTTTTCGTCAACTAATTGCATACTTCCTTTAGGAAGATTGTTCTTTTCTAAGAAATTATCATCGTCTAACATAGTCATAATGTCAACTAGAGCATTTCCTAAGCCTATTACTTTACTCATACTATACTGATTATTTGTTTATTATAAATTAATTTAAAAAAAGTGTATTTTTTTTTACAAATATATTGTTTATTTGAAAAATACACACTATTTTTGCATCGCATTTTTAAGGAAATGTATAATGTTCTTCCTCTTTAGCTCAGTTGGTTAGAGCACCTGACTGTTAATCAGGGTGTCCCAGGTTCAAGTCCTGGAAGAGGAGCTTAAAAATCAAAGGTTTACAGCAATGTAAACCTTTTTTGTTTTACCGGAGTCACATGTCAGAGTCACATTTTTAAATTTATTTATCTAAAAAAACGGCTTAAAATATCTTTTTAGACAGTTGTTTTATTTAAGACCTACTGACTGTTTGTGGTAGTCATTGTTTTTTTTAATAAAAAAATGCCCCAAATATTATTAATTGTGGCATCTAAAGTTATTAATCTATTTTATTACTTTTCAGGAAACACCCTGAATCCATCGCTAACCATTTGTTTAACAATTTCTACATCATCAATATAATATCTTTCTGTCGTTTTCACGTTTGAATGTAAGGTAGTTATAGATGAATTATTGAAAATCCGTTCTCTTGTAGCGTAGGTTTTTCTTAAATGGGTCAAACTTCTAAAATAAGATTTGTTCAATTTCTTCCAATAGAACGAAAACGATATTGAGGCTTGTTTTTCCGTGGTTTTTCTATTGTTTACTTCTGGCAGAATCAAGTATTTATCGGTATGCTTATTTTTGTTTAAACCCATATCTAACAGCACCGTTTTCAATTCTTCGCCTATAGGAATATATACATATTCAATTTCTTCTATTGTGAAATTATTCTTCTGTTTATTAACCTTAGTATTTGGGCTTGCAATGTAGATAGGCAAATCATTTTCATAATGAATCATATTCCACTTTAATTTTGCAATATCCATATTTCTTTGTCCCGTAAAAGCTTTAAGTTTAAAAAAGTCAGACAACCATGGTCTATATCTGCTTTTTACAGATTTCCCAACTTGTTCTTTCGAATTTTCAGGTGGTACCACATCTATTAAATCAAAGAAATCGTCTCTGTAAATACTAATATTTGACTTTGTGTTAAATTAATTATTCCAATTTCTGAGATTCTCATTAATTCTTCATTAGAAAGAAAAAATTTAATATACCCTTTTTCATTATTTGCAGAAATAGGATGCAATAATTTTCCATATCTATTTTCATTTTTTAACATATATTTACTTAATGTCCCTGCTATAACTATTGGTTTTGTTTTATTATTTAATTCTCGAAACAGATTATTTTTAAAATTAACCACTTCTGAAATCGGATATATATATACATCATTTCTTACATTAATTTTCAGGTCGTAAAAAGTTCCTTCTTCAAAAAACATCTTGTTATCACCTTTCAAAAAACAAGGTTTCCTTTTTTGATCTGTACCTTTATTGGATAATTTTATTATATCTTTTGTAGAAAAAGGAAGTACAAGAAAATTACCAGTCCCATTCATTTGTATATAACTACCTTCATATGGAAAAAAACAATAATATTCATTAACTTTAATCAATAATGATAAAAATTTATTTATTACAACAGTGCCCGATAGAACGAGCATATCAAATGAGGTCTCAAGAAATTACCAAGAGGTAGATTTATATACCATTGAACAAATAGAAAGCCGCAATATTGGTGGGGAGTGGCTGATGAAACAGTCCATGCAGAAGTTAGGTATTGAAAAGATACTCTCAAGTACAGGTATGGGCAAAGAAGAAATTCTTTACGCTCAAATGCTACTTACAGCTAAAGCCATACACCCGTCAAGCGAGCTAGAAACCCAGCTGCAGTTACACGAAAACTCAGCCACAAAAGAGCTATATAATAAAAACGAAAAAGTGAGCAGGTATAGGCTGTATAAAGCAGCAACACAAATGTATGATTACAAAAAAATATTGATAATCAGCTACATAATAATGTAAGTAACTTTCATTAGTCTATTTATTTTACTATGCATATTTACACGTTTATTTTGCAAATAATACACACAATATAACAATTACATATAATAAATATTATAAACTTATTAACACATAATTACAAAGACTAAACCACATTAAATCACATTTTTAAACTAACAATAAACTCAGTCCCCTCTCCCCAAACACTATTAACTTCAACTTTACCATTATATTTATCAATCATTTTTTTAAGAATGGATAATCCCAAACCACTACCAGAGATATGCTTAGTTTTTTCGTTTCTTATGCGTGTAAATTCGTGAAATAATTTATCAACATCTTCCTGTTTCATACCAATGCCAGTATCTTTAACCGATATTTTATATTCGTTAGCATTTTGAGTTAGGCTAATTCTAACCGTTCCATTTTCTTTATTGTATTTAACGGCATTCGATATTAAATTATTAAATATTATCTCAATCTCATCGATATCGGCTTGTATATTAGACTCTAATTTCGAATCTAATATTAGCTTTATATTTTGCTGAATTGCCATTGGCTCCATTGTATTGATAGCCATTTGAGCAATCTCTTTTAAATCTACCGATTCTATTTGTTGAACTTTCTTGCCCGACTCTATTTTGGTTAAGTCCAATAAATCCATAATTAAACTCCGCATCCCTTTTATTCTAATCATTGAGCGTTCAATCATTTCGCTATAATCCTCTAAATTATCGCCTAATTGGCGGTCTTTCATTAACTTTAAGTAACCATCGATAGCATTAAGCGGAGATTTAAGTTCGTGCGAAAGAATAGATAAAAACTGAAAGCGAACTTCTTTGCCCGATTCCTGCATTTTCTTGGTTACACGTTTTAGAAATAAATGCTTTGCTAATTCGTTTATTGCTGTTTTTAAATCGTTAGGTGTAAATGGTTTAGGAATAAAATTATAAGCTCCATTTTTTGTGGCCCGCACTGCTAAATCTAAAGATGCAAAAGATGTTATCATCATTACATAAACATCTAAATGGTCTTTTCTAATTATTTCTAAAAGCTCAATCCCCGATATTCCTGGCAATTTATTGTCTAATAAAACAATATCTGGTTTCTTATCCTTAATAACCTCTAAACCTATTTCACCTGTCTCTGCTTCAAAAATTTCGAATTTAAAATCTTCGTTAAGAAACGGATAATCTACTCTGTAATTTCTTAAAATACGAGTTATCCCTGAACGAATACCTGGCTCATCGTCTACAATTAATAATTTTAGAACGCTCATTTTTTTTGTCTTATTATTTTCTACTAAATACTTGTTACTCTATAACCTCATCAACTTATTCATTTCTCTATGCAATTGTTCGGCTCTTACATTCTTTTCCAAGAACAAATCGGCTTTCATCCAAGTATGGTTTGCATCAGTTTCTAAACTAAAATTCATACCTGTTTCTGCAGTTACTGCACTTATAATTATAACAGGAACCTCAGGGTTCTTTTTCTTCGACTTATAGCTTAAAATAAATCCACTGTCTTTATTTTCCATCATTAAATCGAAAATACATAAATCGGGATTAAAATTATTTAATTTTTCTTCTGCCTCTTTTTGCGAGTCAGCTGTTTCTACTTCAAAGCCCATTTTTTTTACATACAATTCCATTTGTAATAAAAGGTCTTGATCGTCGTCTGCAATTAATATTTTTTTAGTATTCATTTTTGTAAATTTTATTTATTAAATTTTAAAGTGAAACAAGTTCCTGTTTCGCCCATATTTTTATCGGTATTAGAGGTAACTTTAATTTGTCCCTTATGCATTTTTACTATGCCATAAATAAGAGGCAAACCTAAGCCTGTGCCTTTTCCAACAGGTTTGGTAGTGAAAAATGGAGTAAATATTTTATCCATATTTTTTTTAGCAATTCCAACGCCTGTATCTTTAATTTTTAAAATTATTTCGTTTTCATTTTCCGATAAATCAACTGTTAAAACACCACCGTTTGGCATTGCTTCTACTGCATTTTTTTCTAAGTTTGTAAGAACTTGCATCATTTGCTCGGTATCAATATCAAGAATATTGTTTTCTAAATCGGTATTAAACTCAAGCTTAATGTTTTCTTGTTTAATGATGCTTTTAAAACTGTTTTTTACAAACTTTTCGAAATTAGTAGCCACTAGATTAACCTGATTTTTTCGTGCAAAATTTAATAAGCCTCCCACTATTTTTTTACATCTATCGGCTTGCTCTGCAATTAATTCTAAATCTTCTTGAATAGGCGAATCTTTACCTGCCTCATCTTTTAAAATATTGCTATACATTGTAATAACACCAAGCGGATTGTTAAGTTCATGAGCAATACCTGCCGATAATTGCCCCATATTCGCAAGCTTTTCAGATTGTTTAAGAGCCTGTTTAGCATTGGCTAATTCTGTATTAGAATTGTTAAGTTTTTCTATTGTAAATGGCAAGCACATTTCTTCCTCTGCCAATCCACAAACCACGGCCGAAGCGTGTTCTTTACAGTTTATATAACCGCAAGCACCACAGTTTAATAAATCGAGTGTTTCGTTTTTATTCATAGAAACCAAAACTGCTGTAATAGCTTCTTCCGAAACTTCCTGCGAGTTTAATTCCTGTTTGGTAAATATTCTTTTAGAATCGATTTTAGAATACAACTCTACATCTTTTTCCCAATCTTTTTTATTAATCTTACTAAGTTTTGTTTTTGTAGCCTTACTAATTTTATCTCTACGTAAAAAACGCTTCCCATTTTTTGACATTCCCGGTCCCATAATACAACCATCGCAGCATAAAAGTTCTAAATATTTAGCATCTAATATTCCTTTTTCGTATTCTTCAATTACATCTTTAAAATACGTTTGCCCCTGTGCTACAATAGTTTTGTTTTCCGATATATCATCAGATAAATCCATATTATGCAATAAGCCGTGACTTACAGGAAATATGGCTCCTTTCCCGCCATAAGGAGGATCGAATTTCGAAGCTGTTACTTTTGTAAAATCAATATTTTTAGCATCAAAAATTTCTCTTAACTCAGAAAACGTAAGCACATAATCGATTAAATCCGATTCGGTTTTTTTGGCGATACAAGGGCCAATAAAAACTGTTTTTATATTATCTCCATATTTCTTTTTAACCACTTTAGACATAGTCATTAATGGCGAATCTACCGCAGCTAAATCTTTAATTAATTTAGGATGAAATTTTTCGATATAATTAACAATAGCAGGGCAATCGGAAGAAATTAGATGTTTAATTTTATCGGACTCAACCAATTGCTTGTAGTTTTTAGCAGCTAAATCAGCCCCAAAAGCAACTTCTGTAACTAAATTGAAACCTAATTTTCTAAGCATAGCAACTAGAATACCTGTCTCATTATGCTCTAAAAATTCGGCTACATAGCTTGGGGCAACCAATGCTACAACCGTTTCTTTTTTCGAATCTAATAATTGTAAAACATCGTTAATATTGTTAATATATGTTTTAGCCCCTTGACTACAAACCTTAACACAATTACCACAAGCAATACAACGTTCTGTAATAACCTCTGCTTGTCCATTCATTATCTTTATAGCCTTTACAGGGCATTCTCTAACGCAAGTATAGCATACTCTACACCTGCCTTTTATGGTAAAAACTAATGGGTTATTTGTGTTTATTATTGTCATTTTATTTTTTTTAAGAGGTCAGATACTAGAAGACAGATATTAGATATTAGTGGTTTATGCTAACATCTAAGTTCTTCAATCTATTTTCTGCAATTCGCATCTATAATCTGTTCTCTGCATTCTGCCTTCTGTTTTTAACACCTACAAAATTCCTATATATTTAGATATTTTACTATGAAATAAATCATCTTATTTGATAAGTTCGGTGTAATAAATGATGACTTTTCTCACCCAAAGGTTCACCCAAATAATTCTTGTATAATTGGCTCACCATATGGTTTCGATGCGAAGCTTTTATAGTATCAGCATCATCAATGTCGTAAAGTGCTTTCATTCGTTTTTGTATAGCATCAATATTTTGATTTATAGGTTGTCCACCACCATTAATACAACCACCAGGACAAGCCATTACCTCAATAAAATGCAAATCACTTCTACCATTTTTTATTTCATCGAGTAATATTTCTGCATTTTTAAGACCGCTTACAACTGCAAATCCAAATGTAGTTCCATTTATCTCAATTTTGGTTTCTTTTCTACCCTCGCAACCTCTTACGTCTTCAATTCTATATTGAGTCAATTCTTTTCCTGTTAATCTGTAATAGGCTGTTCTTATTGCAGCTTCCATAACACCGCCCGATGTTCCAAATATTTTACCTGCAGAACTGTGCATTCCAAGCGGAGAATCTGCCATTTCTGGTTCTAAATTCTTTAAATCGATACCGTGAAAACGAATTAATTTAGCCAATTCTCTGGTGGTTAAAATTGCATCAACATCAGAAATACCGTTTTGCATCATTGTTTTTTCTTGCTGCTCAAATTTCTTGGCTGTGCAAGGCATAACGGCAACTGAATACAAATCTTTCTGTTCTATTTTCTCGGTTTCGGCAAAGTAGCTTTTTATTACTGCACCCATCATTTGTTGAGGCGATTTACAAGTCGATAAGTTTGGAATAAAGTCTTGCTGGAAACCTTCGGCGTATTTAACCCAACCAGGACAGCAGCTTGTAAACATTGGTAATTTTCCTCCCGTTGTTACTCTATCTATTAATTCGGCAACCTCCTCTATAATAGTTAAATCGGCAGAAAAAGAAGTATCGAAAACTACATTAAAACCTATTTTACGCAAAGCTGTATTTAAAACGCCTTTAATATCGGTTCCCGAGTCTAAGCCAAATTCTTCGGCAATAGATACCGAGATAGATGGTGCGTGCTGAACAACAACCGTTTTTGTAGGGTCTTGCAAGTTTGCTTCAATCTCTGTAAAATGACATTTTTCTCTTAATGCGCCTGTTGGACAAACATTTATACATTGTCCGCAATTTACACATTTAGACATATTTAAGCCTTCGTTAAAAGCTGTTCCTATTATAGTTTTGTTACCTCTGCCAACAAATTCGATAGCAGATACAGCTTCAATTTCTTCGCAAACTCTAACACATCGTCCACATAAAATACATTTTGCAGGGTCACGAACAATACTTGTGCTCGCTACATCTAATTTGTATTCTTGTTTTTTGCCTACAATTCTTCTGTTTCTAACATGATGTTCGTTAGATAATGATTGTAATTCGCAATTATTATTTCGTTCGCAATACAAACAATCGTCAGGGTGATCGGCTAATAAAAGCTCGATTATAGTTTTACGAGAATTAATAACTCTTTGCGAATGAGTTGTGATACTCATTTTGTCGGTAACAGGTTCTGAACAAGATGGCACTAAATTTTTTCGTCCCTCTACTTCTACTACGCACATTCGGCATGCTCCAGAAGGTAACATATCCTTCATATGGCAAAGTGTTGGAACCTTTACAGAATTTCTGTTTAACACCTCCAATATAGTTTCACCTTGTTCGGCTTCAACTTTCTTATTATTTATTTCTATTGTATAGCTCATTTCTTTGTTTTTTTTGGTCTGAAATATCAGATTTCAACGTCTTTTATAAAATCTCAATGGCATCAAACTTACATACCTCGTCGCAGGTTCCACAGCCAATACACTTATCATCTATAATATAATGAGCTGCTTTTCTAGAGCCAATAATGGCATCGGTAGGGCACTTTTTTGCACATATTGTGCAGCCCGTACATTTGTCAACATCAATCTTGAAAATTCTTAAACTTTGACAAACTCCTGCATCGCACTTTCTATCGAAAATATGCTCTTCGTATTCGTGCTTAAACCATTTTAGCGTGCTTAAAACCGGATTTGGAGCCGATTGTCCTAATCCGCAAAGCGAGGTATCTTTAATGACATCGGCTAAACTTTCCAACTCCATAATTCCCCTAAAACGCACCAGTGCATCATTAGAACTATTGTCGGGTTTAGTGGTAATCAGTTCTAAAATTTCTAACATTCTACCTGTTCCTTCTCTACAAGGGATACATTTTCCACAGCTTTCACGCTGAATAAAACTCATAAAAAATTTAGCCACATCTACCATACAGGTTTCTTCGTCCATTACTACCATTCCACCAGAGCCCATCATGGCTCCGATTTCTACTAAACTCTCATAATCTATCTGTATATCAAGGTTTTGTTCAACAACACATCCACCAGAAGGACCTCCCATTTGAACAGATTTAAACTTTTTATTGTTTAAAATACCACCTCCAATATTGTAAATAATTTCGCGAATTGTGGTTCCCATAGCCACTTCTACAAGTCCTGTTAAAGTTATTTTTCCTGATAAAGCAAAAACCTTAGTTCCTTTACTTGTTGCAGTACCATATTTATTAAAATTACCAGCTCCATTGTTAATAATCCAAGCAATATTTGCTAGTGTTTCTACATTATTAATAATGGTTGGCTTTTCAAATAATCCGCTTACAGCAGGGAAAGGTGGGCGTGGGCGAGGCATTCCTCTTTTGCCCTCAATACTATGAATAAGTGCAGTTTCTTCGCCACAAACAAATGCTCCTGCTCCTTTTTTAATGATAAAATCTAAATCGACACCTGTTCCAAAAATATTTTTACCGATTAAACCGTATTCCTTAGCTTTTTTAAGTGCAATTTCTAAACGCTCAATGGCCAAAGGATATTCTGCTCTAATATATATGTAAGCCTTTGTTGCTCCAATAGCAAAGGCAGAAATAGCTTGTCCTTCAATAAGTTTATGTGGATCACCCTCAATTACAGCTCTATCCATAAATGCACCAGGGTCGCCCTCATCGGCATTACAAATAAAATATTTCTGATCAGCTTCGGTATTTAACGAAAATTTCCATTTTTTACCAGTAGAAAATCCTCCACCACCACGTCCTCGTAAGCCCGATTCTTCAATAAGGTCGCAAATTTCTTTCGATTTGTAATTTCTTATAGTATTCAAATAAGCCTTATAGCCACCTTTTGCAATATATTCCTCAATGCTTGTAGGGTCAATAATTCCACAATTTTCAAGAACAATACGTTCTTGCTTTTCAAAGAATGGGTGTTCAGAAATATCTATTACATTATCCCATTTTTCTTGTGTGTCTGACTTAAATTGAGCTAAAATATGTTTCGGATTTATTTTGTTTGCAAATACATCGTCCAAAATATTGTTAACATCTGTATTGTTAACTTTCTCGAACGAAACACGTTGCTTGTTTGGTAATTTAACATCCATTATTGGTTCCGACGAACAAAGTCCGATACAACCAACGGCAATTATTTCCGCATCAATATTATTAGTTTCTAAATATTGCTCTATTGCAATTTTAGTTTTGCCTGCACCTGCACCTAAACCACAAGTTCCTGCACCAATATATATAATAGGTTTGTTGTTTTCTTCTTTAGTAATTTGCTTTAATGTAAGCAAAGTGTTTTTGTCAAATGGCTTGGTATTATTCAATACCTTTTCTACAAGAAATTTCTTATTGCTATTTTTCATCTTTTGCCTCCTTTTCTCTATAAGTATTAAGAATTTCGTGAATAGATTCTGCGGTTACTTGTGCGTGAAATTCGCCATTTACACTAATTACAGGAGCTAAACCACAAGCACCAATACAGGCCACTACTTCTATACTAAATAAGCCATCGGTGGTGGTTTGCTCTGTTTTAATTTTTAAAGCATTTTCTATTTCAGATAAAACTGTTGCTGAGCCAAGTACGTGACAAGCTGTACCTCTACACACTTGTATATGATATTTACCCGGAGGAGAAAACTTAAATTGATTATAGAATGTAGCAACTCCATAAATTTTACTTGTTGGTACATTTATATATTTTGATACCTTTTCAACAGATTCTTTCGAAAGAAAGCCTTCGTTTTCTTGTAACTTTTGCAAAATGGGGATTAAACTATCTCGTTTTGCTCCTTTGTAAGTTTCAAGTATATTGTCAACTTCTGTTTTCATTTGCTTTATTTTTATTGTTTAAAAAGCAGGCAGTATAACTGCCCACTTTGTAAATAATCCCTATTATTAATTTTGGCTGAAATTACATTGAAGGACCATTATTTTTTTAACAGTTTATTTACTGTATTAATTAAATACGCAGCTTCAATAGGCTTTTTAATAAAACCTTCTACTTCAATAGCGTGAGTTTTATTATCGCTAGTACGATAATCTACACAACCTTTTCCTGTTGTTGCATCTTTTATTAAAAGTACATCTAACTCTCTGTATTCTCTTTGGCTTCTCATATTCATAGCCATATCAAATACGCTATAATCAGTAGCTATTAACACATCTATTGATGATTGCATTAACACCGGAACTCGTTTTAACTCAGGAATATCCTTAAACGATTTTGCCAATTCAAATCCCTCATAATGGGTAGTCATCATTACATCAAGAATTGCAACATCTGGCATTACTTCTTTTGCTAATTTAATTCCTTCTGTTTTATTTGATGCTGTGTAAACATCAAATCCTTCTTTTTTTAAAATTGCTTTTGCAACTGTTATGATATCAATATCATCATCAACTAATAAAACTTTTTTTGTTTCCATATCACTAATTTTTATACTGTTGTTAATTAAATTTGTATTATAGTTTTTAGAGATGTAGATTTCATTATCTAACACCTTATTTATTGCATTGTTTAATTCTGTTCGGCTTGTGTATTTCGATATAATTGCATTTACACCATTTTTTAGTAACTTTTCAAAGTACAATTCTTCGGTAATAAATGATAACGCAATTATTTTTAAACTCTTGTTTTTATGTTGTAATTGACGTATTAAGTCAAATTGATCTTTACGAATCATCTCAATATCAATAAATAAAATATCAATATTATTTTTAAATTTGCTTAATAAATCTAATCTCGTTTCTGCTTCTAAATTAATTTCAAATTTGGTATTTTTACTTAAAATTACTTTAATTGCATTTCTAAATGTTGAATGCTTGTCTACAATTCCTATTTTTATTTTTGCTTTCATTTCGTTTAATTTTCTTTGGTAAAGATATATCAACGCAAAAGGCAAAAACAGATAGTAAATTATAAATTTATGCAGTAGAAAGCTGTAATTATTTCAATCAAAAACCAGTACTTTTAAGCAATTATGAGCTCAAATGCTTTTACGAAGTAAACTAACAAGCACATAGTGAGACGATTGCCGAAAAGGTTGTTTATTATGTATGGTATATTTTTATGAGTAACAATTAATTTTATTATGAAAAATAATTACAGATTTTTGATTAAAATTATAGTTCAAATTATTAAAGTTTACACTTCAATAATTTTATTTTTTAAAGCAAATGAGATTAAACCAATAGCATTTTTACAACCTGTTTTTGATAATAAATTAGATTTATGTCCAATAACTGTACGTTCGCTAACAAATAATTTCTCTGCAATTTCTTTATTGGTCATACCATCATACAACAACTCCATTATTTCTTTTTCTCGTTTTGTAAATTTAGGTATTTCATTTTTGTGTTGTTGAGTGTTTAT
Organism: uncultured Bacteroidales bacterium; assembly: GCA_947311115.1. Taxonomy (GTDB): domain Bacteria; phylum Bacteroidota; class Bacteroidia; order Bacteroidales; family JAFGXI01; genus DYMG01. The sequence goes on from CAMZKE010000150.1 coordinate 41,888, forward strand.
CTTTTTAGTAAAAAAGCCCCAAAGTTCTTCAGAATAATAAACCTGCCCATTGGCAACTATTGTAATGGCTTTATTTAAAATATCTTTGTTTATATTTTTAATTAAAAAGCCTTTTACTCCAGCATCAAGCATACTTTGTATGTATTCGTCGTCTTTAAACATACTTAATGCAATAATTTTTAAATCTGGCTTAATTTTTAGAGCTTCTTTTGTTGCTTCAATGCCATTCATTTTAGGCATTTCAATATCCATTAAAACAATATCGGTATCATTATTTTTAAGTTTTTGTATAAAATCGGCACCATCGTAAGCTTCATAAATATGTGAAACTATTTTTATTTTACCCAGAACCATTTTTAGTCCTTTTCTAAAAATTTCGTGATCGTCAACTATTGCTATATTTAATTCTGTATTATTCATCTTCTGTAATTATTTCGATACTAAATTGCATATCAACACCAACTTTTACCTGTTCGTTAAAATAAAAATTACCCGACATTGATTTTATACGGTTTATTATATTTATTAGTCCTATTCCTGATGAGCCATTTTTTAATGCTTTACTTAAATTAAAACCAATACCGTCATCTTTATAATTCAAATGAAGGATATTATTTTCGGAAAACAAATCAATAAAAATATTATTTGCAGATGCGTGTTTAATACTATTATTAATTAACTCTGTTATAATTCTGAACAATGTTAGTTTTATTGTTTTTTCGATATTATCGGGTATGTTTTTATGAGTAAAACTAACGTCTAATTTATGTGTTGCATTTATTTTGTTTTTAAACGAATCTATTGATTTCACTAAACCGTATGTGCTAATTATTTGAGGTGTAAGGTTATTTGATATTTCACGTGTATTCGTTACAGCCTCATCGAGCAATTCAATAATATAATTAATATATTCTTCTTTTTCGTTTTTGGTATTATCATCAGAATTTAATTCATGAACATATAGCTTAATAGTTGATAATAAAGGGCCTAAACCATCGTGTAAATCTTTTGCAAAACGATTACGTTCTTTTTCTTCGGTTTCAATTACTGCCGATAAAATTTTATTCTGTACTTCCTTTTTGTTTATTATTGTATATGCCGAACAAGCAATGTATGTATTATTATCTACTATTATTTTTTTTGTATAAATCTCGTAAGGTATAGTTTGATTTTTACTTGAATTTATTTCAAATTCGAAAATTTTTCGCCCTTTTTCAAAAGTTTCTAATAAATTATTTGTGAATTGATTATTATTAATAATAGTCTTAATATTTTCGAGTTTAACATTTTGTGTTTCATTAATATTAAATACACTTTGACCTATATCGTTAATACTAGCTACAACTCCACAATTATCTATAATAAAACACAATATTTCACTTTTATTAAAAAAAGTAAAATATGCCGAAAAATCTAATTTTTCCATAACAATACAAAGTAATAAATATTACTCTTACTTATAAATGATGTTTATCAGTTATAAAAAAATAACTAATTATGTATTCAAATATTGTAACAGATATTGTCTGGGAGCGAATAAAAGAGAGGGAAAAACCCAAGGGCGAATATTTTTTGAGATATACAAAAACAGCTGTATCTGAAAACGATATATGGCAAGTTTACAACCTAACAAGAGATGTAGAGGCTGTATTTAGATGTTTAAAAACTGACTTGGACACAAGACCAATATATCATCAAAAGGATGAATTTATTGAACCACATATTTGCTTAGGAATTATTGCTTATCAAATTGTCAACTATATTAGAACAACATTGAAAGACAATAATATAGATTATAGTTGAACTACCATAGTACAGAAAATGCAATCAATGCAATCGTCAATAGTTAGCGTAAACAACAACAATAATGAAAAGATATACATAAAACTGCGCACAAGACCAAATGCCGATCAAATAAAGATATTCAATACACTTAATTTTAAACACCTCCCTTTTGTGAGAAAACAAAAGTTGTCCCCCAATTGTAAAAACGCAAATCGCAACACGCTGTAATACAACCTTATGCGATTAGACATTTTCAAGTTGGGTTAGAAATCAAAGGTTTACAGCAATGTAAACCTTTTTTGTTTTTAGATTTTCAAACAATTTCCAAACATTTAATTGTATATTTTGTTTCTTGATAGAAATTAATTTATAGAAGTCACATTAAGCTATTTTCTTTACCAAAATATCATCAACATCTAATAATAAACTATCAATTTTATCGCTTATAACTTTGTAAACATTATTATCCGGTTCCGGTATTTCGTCAGTACCTAATTTATCTAATGCCGATAATATATAATTTATTGTAAGCCTATCAGTATCAATAGCAGGTTGAAATCTTATTACTTTATATTTATCATTTTCAATTCTCGATAAAATTCCCGCATCAACCAAGTCTTCAGTAATACTTGCGACTAAGCGAAATGGTAAATGCAATTGTTCTTTAACCTCATCAATTGTTGGAGCTTCTCCATTAAAAAACTTTTTAACTAGAAAATGAGTAATATAAATACTTAACTTTTTCTTAAACGATAGCGAAACATTTCCTGATTCATCTTTAAGAATAAATTTTTCTACATTTTGATGTACAAACGATAACTCTGCACCAAACAGTACAATAATCCAACTTAAACGTAACCACACCAAAAATAAGGGTAAAGCGGCAAAACTGCCATAAATAGCATTAAACTTAACTACTCCAATCTGAAAATTAACATATCCCCATTGTACTAAAACAAATACAGTTCCTGATATTACAGCAGCAACAAATGCCGATTTAAACTTAACTTTTGTATTTGGCATTATCATATAAACCATAGTAAGCAAAAGCCAAAAAATTACATAAGGCAACAATCCTAAAATAAAAGACAATTCGTTTTCAATATAATTTAAAAAGCCTACAGAACTTGCTATATTTTTTGTTGTTGACGAAATAAAAACAGTAACACTACTCGATGCTATCAGTAATATTGGAGCTAACAACATTATTGACAAATATTCAGTAAATTTTTTTACCAAAGTACGCCCTTTTTTTATTCCCCAAATTGCATTAAACGATTCTTCAATATTACCCATTACTTTTAATACAGACCAAAACAACAATGCAACACCAACTCCGGCCACTACCCCACCTTTTGTATTTTCAAGTAAATTATTTGCAAAACCTATAACCTGATTCATAACATCTTGCTGCGACGATAACTTTTCTGTAATTAACTGATTTAATCGTTCATCCATTCCAAAACCTTTGGCAATACCAAAAGCCATTGCAACTATTGGCACTATTGACAGTAATGAATAATAGGTTAAAGCCGAAGAACGTAACTGAACCGCATCTTCATTAAAGCCCTTATAAGCCATAATAATAACTCTCAATATTTTTACTAATAGAGATTTATACCATGGTAATTCTTCAGGATTTTTATGCCATATATCTTTCTCAATATAAGTTTTTGTTTCTGTTATTATTCTTTTGAATTCCATTTTTCTTTAATTATATTTTTTTGTAAATTCCGGGTAACGATATTTTATATCTTACCACTATAAACCTCAGTATTATTATAAATAATACAGGAACCAATTCAGTAATATAATATCCTACATTATATAATTTCAACAATAAATATAACGATGCTCCTGCAATACTAATTGTTGCATAAATTTCTTTTCTAAAGATAACGGGTACTTCATTTACTAACACATCGCGTAAAACGCCACCAACAACACCTGTAATTGTTGCTAATATAACACATGATAGCATATTTAAATCGTAGGACAAACCTATTTCTGCACCCAAAATAGTAAATAACGCTAAACCAACAGTATCAAAAACTAACAATGTAGAACGTAAATATTCTAAGCATTTATTAAAAACTAAAGCAAAAATACTACCACCCATTATAATATAAGGATAGGTTGGGTCGAATATCCAAAAAACATCTTTTCCTATTAAAATATCACGCAAAGTACCACCTCCTATCGATGTTACAAAAGCAATAATAAAAACACCAAAAACATCAAACTTTCGTTCCATTGCAGTTAATGCACCTGAAATAGCTAAAACAAATGTTCCAACCATCATTAATATGCTATAAATTTCTTCCATTATTTACCCAATATTTTTGTAAATAAATAATATACAGCAAGTGCTATTACAGTACCCAGAACTGCACCACCAAGTACATCACCCAAATAATGAACGCCTAAATATATCCGACTATATGCAATTATTATTGCCCAAAAAACTAACAACACACTAACTATTTTGTTTTTAAAAAATAAAGACATAAAAACAGCTAAAGCAAAAGTATTTGTTGCATGAGACGAAACAAAGCCAAATTGCCCTCCACAATGATTATTAACTATATGTATCGCATCTCTTATTTGCTTACAATGACAAGGACGCAAACGTTCAAACACATTTTTAAACAAATGTACCGAACTTTGATCCGCAACAGTAATTAACAGAGCTATCGACAATAAAAACAATATAAAAGCTTTAACATTTTCTGATTTCTTAAATGCAAAAAATATAAGAACTAAATAAAGCGGAACCCAACTAAATTTACCACTTATAAACAACATTATAGCATCAAAAAAACTATTATGAATCCCATTAAGGAATAAAGTTATTGAAGTATCAATATTTATTAACGATTCTATCACGCTGTAAATTTATAAATTACATCTTATTTAACCGAGTTTTTATTGATATAAATCATAAATTCAGTATATTTTATTACTTTTATAGTCTATATATTTGTGAAATAAAACTATAAAAAAGTTAAAATATGAATAAAGATTTTAAAGCTTTATTTACCGAATTTCCTGACATATCAACTCAGGAATGGAAAGATAAGATAGTCAAGGACTTAAAAGGTCGTGATTATAACACGCTTATAAATAAAACAGATTTAGGTTTAAACTTTGAACCTTTTTATCGCGAAGAAAATTTACAAGAAATTCCTTTTGTAGATAATATTCCCGGAGAATTTCCATTTGTTAGAAGTACAAAACAAGATAACGACTGGAATATTAGACAAATTATAGTTGTTACTGATATTAACAACGCAAATAAACAAGCAGTTAAGCTATTACAAACAGGTGTAAATTCGCTTATTTTTTGCTTTATGGAAGACAAACTATCATCTGTTTCCGATTTATCAGACTTACTGCAAAACATTGATATTACAGCAATAGAAGTAGGATTTAACTACAAACCTAACGCCTTTAAAATTCAGAAATTATATATCCAATATATTGAACAAAATAATATAGATATAAATAAAATTTCGGGTAGTTTTAATTTTAACCCTTTCGGAAAAGTTTTAATGACAGGAACTCCTGCTGAAAACGAAAAACTACCGAAACTAAACGAATTTGTAAACACTAATGCAGAAAAACTTGGTAATTTTGGTGCTATTACTATTGGTGCTGTAATGTATTCAAATGCTGGAGCTAATACTATTCAAGAAATTGCGTTTGCATTATCGCAAGCAGTTGAATATATTAATAAATTTACTGATAATGAACCTAATGATATAGAAAAACTACTTAAACGTATGGAGTTTACTTTTGCAACAAGTGGCGATTATTTTATTGAAATTGCAAAATACAGAGCAATTCGATATTTATGGGCTAAAATTGTAAAAGAGTTTGGTGTAAACAATACAGAGTTGCAAAAAATAAAAATGAATGCAATAAATACAAACTGGAACAAAACTGTTTACGACGCTCATGTAAATATGCTACGTGTTACAACAGAAACTATGTCGGCTGCAATTGGTGGAGTTTATTCTATTTCGGTATCACCTTTCGATACTACATATAAAATGCCAGATGAATTCTCGTACCGTATTGCAAAAAACACACAAATAATATTAAAAGAAGAAAGCTATTTCGATAAAATTGTTGACCCTGCCGGAGGTTCGTATTATATAGAAAAACTTACAAAAGATATTTCCGAAAAAGCTTGGGAATTATTCTTAGAATTAGAAAAATCTGGAGGATTCTACAGTAATATTAAGAATAATACAATTCAAAATATGATTGAAGAATCGGCAAATGCAAAAGATATTAAGATTGCACAAGGTAAAATTACACTTCTTGGAACAAACAAATACCCAAATCAAGACGAAACAGCATCTGACAAAATTAAATTTAACAAACCTGAATTTAAAAGTACCTCAGACATTAAAGTACTACAAAAATATAGAGGTGCTGAAGCTTTTGAACAACTAAGATTAAAAACGGAAAAGGCAAATAAAATACCAAAAGTTTTTCTTTACAATACAGGTAATGTTGTAATGAGCAAAGCAAGGGCAATGTTTGCTTCAGGATTTTTTGCTTGTGCAGGTTTTGAAATTATTGAAAGCGAATTATCATTAAATATTAATAACGGACTTGCAGAAATTCAAAAACAAAACCCTGATATTATTGTAGTTTGCAGTTCTGATGAAGAATACGCTGATGTTGTTCCACAAATAAAAGCAAAACTAAACAAGAATATAAAACTTGTTGTTGCAGGATATCCAAAAAAATTAATTAATAAATTTAATGAAATTGGTGTAACAGAATTTATTCACGTGAAATCAAATATTTTAGAAACACTTACTAAATTTCAAATGGAGATATTAAAATAAAAGAACTCCCGCAGATTTAGCGGATTTTCGCAGATAAGGATAACTAAATATATGCGATTATTTGCCAAATCTGCGTAAAATAAAATTTTAAGAAATGAAACCGATTTTTAATAATATAAACATAAACGAAACTGTTAACAATACCGATAATCTTAACTTAGAAAAAGATTGGATAACAGCCGAACAAATACCTGTAAAGAAAATTTACACAAAAAAAGATACCGAACACTTCGAGCATTTACACTATGCAGCAGGTTTAGCACCTTTTTTACGTGGACCATACTCACCAATGTATGCTTTTAAGCCTTGGACAATTCGCCAGTATGCAGGATTTTCTACTGCCGAAGAAAGTAATGCTTTTTACCGCCGTAACTTAGCCGCAGGTCAAAAAGGATTATCCGTTGCATTCGATTTAGCAACTCATCGTGGTTACGATTCTGACCACGAACGTGTAGTTGGTGATGTTGGAAAAGCAGGTGTTGCCATTGATTCAATACTAGATATGAAAGTTTTATTCGACCAAATTCCGTTGGATAAAATGTCGGTATCTATGACAATGAACGGAGCAGTTTTACCCATTCTTGCATTTTATATAGTTGCAGGTATGGAACAAGGTGTAAAATTAGAAGAACTAAGTGGAACTATTCAAAACGATATTCTAAAAGAATTTATGGTGCGTAATACATATATTTATCCACCTGATATTTCTATGAGAATAATATCCGATATTTTTGAATACACAAGTAAAAATATGCCTAAATTTAATTCAATAAGTATTTCGGGTTACCATATGCAAGAAGCCGGTGCCACTAACGATATAGAGTTAGCATATACGCTTGCCGATGGTTTAGAATATTTACGAGCAGGTGTAAATGCCGGAATGGATATTGACACTTTTGCTCCTCGCCTATCATTCTTTTGGGCTATTGGAATGAATCATTTTATGGAAATTGCAAAAATGCGTGCAGGACGTATGCTTTGGGCAAAAATTGTTAAACAATTTAATCCTAAAAACCCTAAATCATCATCATTACGTACACATTCGCAAACAAGTGGTTGGAGTTTAACTGAGCAAGACCCATATAATAATGTAGCTCGTACTTGTATTGAAGCTATGGGTGCAGCTCTTGGTCATACACAAAGCTTACATACAAATGCACTTGACGAAGCCATTGCTTTACCAACCGATTTTTCAGCACGTATTGCTCGAAACACTCAAATTTACATTCAAGAAGAAACAAATATTACTAAACATATTGACCCTTGGGCTGGTTCGTATTATGTTGAGAGTTTAACTCACGAAATTGCTCACCGTGCTTGGAAACTTATTGAGGAAGTTGAAGAACTTGGAGGAATGGCAAAAGCTATTGAAACAGGTATTCCTAAAATGCGAATTGAAGAAGCTGCGGCTCGTAAACAAGCTCGTATTGATGCCCGAAAAGAAACAATTGTTGGTATAAATAAATATAAATTAGACCACGAAGACCCACTAGATATTCTTGAAGTTGATAATACTGCGGTTAGAGAATCGCAAATTGAAAGACTAAATAAATTAAAAACAGAAAGAAACCAAACTGAAGTTGATGCTGCCTTAGAAGCAATAACAAAAGCAACAGAAACAGGTAAAGGTAATTTGCTTGAATTAGCTGTTGATGCTGCACAAAAACGTGCAACTCTTGGCGAGATTTCTTACGCTATTGAAAAAATTAAAGGAAGATATAAAGCTGTGATTAGAAGTGTATCAGGTATTTACTCTGCCGAATCAGGTAACGACGAAGAGTTTAAAAAAGCTAGTAAAATGACCGAAGATTTTGCAAAAATGGTTGGTCGTCAACCACGTATTATGATTGCAAAAATGGGACAAGACGGACACGACCGTGGTGCCAAAGTAGTATCTACAGGTTACGCCGATATTGGTTTTGATGTTGATATTGGACCATTATTCCAAACACCTGCTGAGGCAGCCAAGCAAGCTGTAGAAAACGACGTACATGTGCTTGGAGTATCAAGCCTTGCTGCCGGACACAAAACACTTATTCCGCAAGTAATGGAAGAACTTAAAAAACTTGGACGTGAAGACATTATGGTTATTGCAGGAGGGGTAATACCTGCTCAAGATTATAAATTCCTTTACGATGCAGGTGTTGTTGGTATTTTTGGTCCCGGCACTTCTGTTTCGGTTGCCGCTATTAAAATATTAGAGGTTTTAACTGAGGCATATAAATAGTGTATAGCGTATAGTTACAATTTAAGTCATTCTGAACATAGCAAAGAATCTACTTTTTGCTATGTTTTGAGTGATTTTTTTAATAACACTGCAATAACCAAAACAATACTAACCCTGATTATTATTTATCTGGCTTTAAATAAATTAACCCGCATTATTCATATAATTCAATAATGTTACGCATAATCCGCTTATAAACAGTCGATTATCGCAAACCCAAAACACCCCAATTTGGGTGATTATATTTTTTAATATACATTTTTCTTTTCCTGATACTTCGTTGCAAACCATTTTATTCATATACAGCGGCATGGTTCGTCGCCTCATCTCAGAAAAAGAAAAACGCATGAATA
>CAMZKE010000151.1 GCA_947311115.1 uncultured Bacteroidales bacterium
ATTGTTAAACAAATTGAATATAACCCTATACCAGATGAAGACTATAAGCTAATTTTAAAGCAGAGAGCTATAAAATCAATACAACATAGAATGGAAAAATTAAATATTACAAATATCGATATATCAAGCAGTTATAATATAAGTTAGATGGAATTATTCATGTAATTTAACAAAAATGAAGTTAATTTATTTAGAACCAGACAAATAACACAAAAAAACTGATTGCCCAAATTAGGGTAATTAGATACTGTCAATAAAGTAAAGAGTTTGGGATAGAAAGTTCTAGTTTAAGGCGTTAGAGGAATCCAAACTACAAAATACTAATGTATTTTAGGATTTAAATTTTGAGCAATAACGCAGAAATCGGATTTTATAAACAAAATATATTTATATCATTCACAGATTTATACAAATTTTAAATATACAAATTAACTTAAAATCTATCTAATCTGGAAAACTAACGGATAAGCATAAAAATTAATTAAACCTAGAATTGTTAAAAATTTATTGCTATTTTTAGCTTTTACTAAAAAATAACTTACGAAAAATATTATTTACATATTATTATTAATTTCATCGGTAGTAAATGCTAATACTGTTGATAGTTTATTAATTAAAATTAAAACCGAAAAATCAGAATACAATAAAATTAGTTTGTACTCTGATATAGCAGAATATTTAATTTATAATAACCCTGATTCATCACGAAAGTATATAAACAAAGCGTTAAAAATAAATAAAGAGTACGGAAACGATAGTATATTAATTAATTTATATGGAACTTTAGGATATTCATACGAACTTGTTGGTAATCTTGAAAAAGCGGAAAATACATACAACAAAATATTAAAAATTGCTTTAGTTAACAAAGATACTGATGGTGTATTCTTTGGTTATTCCTCAATAGGTGGAGTAAATTATTATAAAGGAAAGTATAATGAATCATTAAAAAATTATCATAAAGCATTAAAAATAGCAGAACAGATTAACGATTCATTTTTGCTTGGGCAGATGTATCATAATATTGGAATGGTACACGACGATATAGGAAATGTAGAAAGAGGTTTCAGTTATTACAATAAGGCACTAAAAATATTTAAAGTAATTAATATTCCTGAATGGTTGGGTGTATGTTACAATAGTTTAGCAAGCGTATATGTGTTAAAGAAAGATTACAAAAAGGGCTTAGAATTTTACAAAAAGTCTATAATATACTTTAAGAAAGCAAACGATTCAAACGGAGAAGGAATGGTTTATGCTAATATAGGCGAGTTAAAACTAAAAACAAAACAAATAAACGAAGCGGAAGAATATTTTTTGAAATCGATAAAAATATCGAAAAGTGCTAACGATAAAATGGCTATAACAAGCACTTATTTAAATATGGCAGATATGCTATATCAATTAAAAATATTTTATAAAAGTATTGAATACACTAAAAAATCGTTAAAATACTCACTAGAAGGAAATTATTTAGCTTTACAAAGAGAAGCTTATGCACTTTTAAAAGATAACTACTTTGGCTTGGGGAACTATCGTTTGTCAGTTTTATATTCTGATTCGTTAAGTTTAATGACTGATTCTATCTTTAACAAAGAAAAATTTGAGAGTATCGAAGAAATGGAATCTAAATACCAAATTGCCCAAAATAAACTTAAAATTGATAATCTTGAAAAAGATCACGCCTTACAAAAAGAAAGGATAGCCAAACAGAACATTTATCTCTATACTTTTATTTTTGGGTTTTTAATAGTTTTAATATTTCTGATATTTATTTTCAGGTTATTTAAATCTAAGCAAAAAGTAAATAACGAATTAAAGGCTCATCAACATATAGTTTTAGAAAAAAACGAAGAGCTTAATCAATTAGTGGAAGAAGTTACAGCACAAAAAGATGAAATTGAAACTCAACGAGAAAAACTTATTGACATAAATTCGGAAATTACTCAAAGTATTGCTTATGCTGAACAGATTCAGAATTCTATATTGCCAAAAAAAGAAATTTTAGCACAAACATTATCTGATAATTTTATTTTTTTCAAGCCAAAAGATATTGTTAGTGGTGATTTTTATTGGTTTACAAAAGTTGATAATAAGCTTATTATCACTATTGTAGATTGTACGGGACACGGCGTTCCAGGTGCATTTATGAGTATGCTTGGAGCATCATTGCTTCGTGAAATAATTATTAAAGAAAAAGTTACCGAACCAGCCCAAATACTAAATATTTTACGTACCGAAGTTATATCTGCTTTGCAACAAAAGGGTACTATTGGGGAGCAAAAAGATGGTATGGATATGGCTCTGATAACACTAAATTTAGATACACTTGAAATGCAGTATGCCGGTGCTAATAATCCATTATATATAATTTCGAATTCTGAATTACAAATTTCAGGTGAAGAAAACAGCACTAATATTAAATTGTTTGATAGCTCAAAATCAAAAAATAAAAAATCAAAATTATTGTTTGAAGTAAAACCGGATAAAATGCCAATATCTCATTTTGTTAGAATGAACAGTTTTAAAACAAAAACAATTCAACTAGCTAAAGGCGATTCTATATATTTATTTTCTGATGGTTACCCTGACCAATTTGGTGGTGCTAAAAACCGAAAGTTTAAGTACAAACCATTTAAACAATTATTTATTGATATTGTAGATAAACCTATGCATGAGCAAAAAACAATATTAAAAGATATTATATCTAATTGGCAAGGAAATAATGCGCAGGTTGATGATATTACTATTATTGGGCTTAAAATTTAATATATTTTAAAGCACTATTATACTTATAATAAAGTAATTGTTACGTTAAATCATTTGACTATACAAGTTTAGCATATATTTTTTAAATTTGAGTTTTAACACATAAAAACTTAGATAAATGAAAAAAATTACATTATTACTACTTTTTTTTGCTTTTAGTATTATTACAAAAGCTCAAGTACCTCAAGAAGAATTTGATGCATTGGTTGCATTTTACAATTCAACAAATGGTGATAGCTGGACTAATAACTCCGGCTGGAATATTTATGCATCTGCAAATGACGTAACAAGCTCGTGGGAAGGTTTGTATGTTATAGGAGGGCATGTGTTAAGTATTCAATTACCTGCACATAACTTAACAGGTGAAATTCCTGAAGATATTGTCAATTTAACACAATGTCAATCATTATATTTAGAAAATAATAGCATAACAGGTAACCTGCCATTAGCTTTTGGGCAAATGGCTTCATTAGTTAGAATTTCTATTTTCAATAATCAAATTTCAGGTAATATTCCGCCGGAAATATGCAACTCTACAACACTTCAAGAATTAAGATTTAGCACCAATTATTTAACAGGAACAATACCACCGGATATTTTTAATATTCCTAATTTAAAAAAGCTATATCTTGAAACAAATAATTTATCAGGTGAAATACCTACAACTATAGGTAATTGTACAACACTATTAGAACTAAACCTATCTTCTAACTCATTAACAGGTAGTATTCCAACAGAAATAGGAAATCTATCTAATTTAGAGATTTTATATCTTGGAGATGACTATCTTTCAGGAAATATACCAACAACAATAGGTAATTTAGACTCACTAAGGTATTTTAAAATAAATAATTGTAATATATCCGGTACAATACCACAAGAAATAGGTAATTTATCGAACCTAGAAAGATTATATTTAACTTTTTTAGATAATCTTAATGGGCCATTACCTTCTACCATTGGAAATTTAACTAAATTAATAAAATTATATTTAACCAATAACCCAAACTTAGACGGAAATATACCAACAGAAATAGGTGGTTTAGAAAGTTTAGAGGAGTTGGTTATTATTACAGATAATTTTTCAGGAAGTTTGCCTTCAAGCATAGGTAATTTAACTAATTTAACAAAAATTGAACTGGAAAATAATAATTTTTCAGGAAGTTTGCCTTCAAGTATAGGTAATTTAACTAATGTTGAAACATTCTTTTTAGAAAATAATAATTTTAATGAAATACCTTCTGAAATAGGAAATATGTCAGGGTTAAAATATTTTAGGGCTACAAATAATATTATTACAAATATACCTGCTTCTATTGGTAATATGCAGAGCCTTATGTCGTTAGATTTAGGCGGTAATAATATATCAGGCTCAATACCACCTCAAATGGGAAATAGTAATACATTAAAATGGATTTATCTTCAAAACAACCATATATCAGGAAACATTCCTCAAGAAATAGCAAATATACCAAGTTTAAGTAGATTTGTTATTACAAACAATGAAATAACAGGTAGTGTGCCGGACTTTACAGGTTTAACAAATTTTTACAGCTTAGTAATAGATTCTAATATGATAGATGAGTTGCCTGATTTATCATCGTTAACTTTTTCGGCATTTAGAATTAATAATAATAAATTTACGTTCGAAGATATAGAACCTAATATTTCTGTTTTAACAGTTTACGCTCCTCAAGCTAAAGTTGGCATACCTCAGAATATTGTTGTAAATATTGGCGAAACTAAAACTATTAGTGTAAATGTAGGTGGCAATAATAATACATATCAATGGTATAAAGACGGAAATATTTTATCAGGAGAAACCAACACTAACTTAACAATATCTAATTTTACTGCTAACGATTACGGTACATATTATTGTGAAATACAAAATACTGTTGCAACAGATTTAACTCTAATTTCAGAAAATATTGTTTTGGAAGAAACAGCTACAAATATTAATGAAACAAATAAATTAATGTTAAATATTTACCCTAACCCTGCTAATGATTTTATTTATATAAGTAATTATACTAATGAAGAAATTAATATTAGTACTATTACCGGTAAATATATTAGTAAATTAAAATTTAGTAATACAAATGGAAAAATAAATATATCAAATCTAGATTCAGGAGTATATTTTATTAAAATAGGTAATTACTCAAGTAAATTTATTAAATTATAATGGTAATTACTCATTAGGCTTATAATATTACTTTTCTCATAATATATAAATTATTAAAAATCTAACAGGTTTTAAAAACCTGTTAGATTTAATCTGTTTGGGTTTAATTCCCCGTCCCTTCGGACGTATAAAAGAATAGTATTCCAAAACGATACCTCGTCCGCTTACGGCGAGGAGATTCATTGTTAAATAACTAGTCAGCTATAAGTCCTCTTGAAATAACAATTTGTTGAATTTCAGAAGTGCCCTCATAAATTTGAGTAAGCTTAGCTTCTCGCATTAATCTTTCAACATGATACTCTTTTACGTAACCATATCCACCATGTATTTGTACAGCCTCTGTTGTAACATACATTGCAGTTTCTGCAGCTAAATATTTAGCAATTGCACTTGCGTGATTAATATCTTTATGTTGGTCTTTTAACCAAGCAGCTTTGTAAACAGCTAAACGAGCGGCTTCAACTCTTGCCTCCATATCTGCTAATTTAAAAGCAATTCCTTGATGAAATGCGATTGGTTTCCCAAATGCTTTACGCTCTTTCGCATATTGTATTGAACGTTCTAAAGCGCCTTGTGCTATACCTAAAGCTTGAGATGCAATACCAATTCGTCCACCGGCTAAAATTTGCATAGCAAACGAAAAGCCAAAACCATCAGCACCAATTCTATTTTCTTTTGGTATTTTTACATCTGTAAACATTAACGAGTGTGTATCAGATGCGCGCATTCCCATTTTATTCTCTTTTGGTCCAACCTCAAAACCTTCCCAATCGCTTTCTACAATAAATGCATTTATACCATGATGAGCTTTTTCAGGATTTGTATGAGCAATTACAATATGATATTTTGCATTTTTACCACTTGTAATCCAATTTTTTGTGCCATTTAATAAATAATAGTCTCCTTTATCAACAGCAGTTGTACGTTGTTTTGTAGCGTCAGAACCAGCCTCCGGCTCCGATAAACAAAATGCCCCAATTGATTCTCCTCTTGCAAGAGGTTTCAAATATTTTTCTTTTTGCTCTTCGGTTCCGTATTTTTCTAACCCCCAACATACTAACGAGTTGTTTACCGACATTATTACCGATGCTGCAGCTTCTACTTTAGAAATTTCTTCCATAGCTAAAACATACGAAAGAGTATCCATTCCTCCACCATCATATTTTGGATCAACCATCATTCCCATAAATCCTAACTCAGCCATTTTTTTTACTTGCTCAGTAGGATAAATACCTTTTTCATCACGCTCTAACACACCTGGTAAAAGTTCTTGATTAGCGAAATCTCTTGCCGCTTCTTTTATCATCAGATGCTCTTCTGTTAAACTAAAATCCATTTTATTTATTTTTTATTGTTAATTAATAGGTAGTAGGCTCTTTTAATACAAAATTATTGCATATCTACAAATATACATTTTTAAATCTATTTTTTATAATTTTAAAAACTGTTATAAAATATATACTATAATAACAGGATTATTGATTTAGCAAACTTATTGTCATTACAGCTACTAATCCGGCTGTTTCTGTTCTTAATCTGTAATCGCCTAAATTTATTTCAACAAAACCATTATCAATTGCCATTTGTACTTCTTCTGGTGTAAAATCTCCCTCCGGGCCTATTAAAATAATAGCATCTTCAGATTTATTATACACATCTTTTAACTGCATAAAACTACATATAGCATTGTTGCAATGTGCAATATATTTTTTGCCTTTAAACTCTTGTTGTATTAATAATTTATATTTTGTAAGCTCTGTAAACTCCGGCTTAAAAGCTTTATACGATTGTTTTATTGCAGAAATAATTGTTTTTTCAAATTTCTCTGGTTTTATATTTCTTCTTTCAGAATTATATGAAGTAAATGGTATAATTTTATCAATACCTATCTCGGTGGCTTTTTCGCAAAACCACTCT
Organism: uncultured Bacteroidales bacterium; assembly: GCA_947311115.1. GTDB lineage: Bacteria > Bacteroidota > Bacteroidia > Bacteroidales > JAFGXI01 > DYMG01. The sequence goes on from CAMZKE010000151.1 coordinate 6,875, forward strand.
AAACGGTCGTTGTTTTTTGTTGGTGCTATTGCTATTGTTAAATTATAATGTAACTTTGAATAGTTTTCGGTTTTTTCAACAACTTTAACTTTGCATTTTTTCTGGTGAGGATGTGTTATTTCAGCAAGATAAAAATTACCTATGCCATCAATTAAATTAATTTTATCACCTTCGTTTAAACGTAACACTTTAATACAGTGTTTTGACTCTTGCTCGTTTAAAGTATATGTTGTTTCTTTTATATCAGGAGTATAGAATAAATGCATGTTGCAAAGTTATAAATAATCTTGTATTATCTACCCGAAAAATTCATAAAAAAAGTTCAAAATTATGTGTAAAATTGTTATATTTAATGTGTTAAACAAAAGATATTAACTTTTTAAAACACCCAATTTTAAGCAATAAAGATATAGTATTTTACAGAGGAAACCAATACTAAGTTTGGTTGGGTGATTTGCTCGATTCCTCGCAACTTCCCAATCTCTCTAAGTTTTCATAATTATTTTTATATTAACCAGACGGGTATATACCGTTATAATTTATTATTAAATTTCCGTAATTTTAATATCATAAAAATAATATAAAATCTGCGTCTATTTTTATATAAATATTTGTGTAAATTTGTGAAATTATTTAGTTTTTAGCTAATGGAAAAGTAAAAGCCTGTCTGGCTTGAAGACATATAATGCAAATTATTGGAATTTTGGAACCTTACACAAAAC
>CAMZKE010000152.1 GCA_947311115.1 uncultured Bacteroidales bacterium
CAATATACATTTTTCTTTTCCTGATACTTCGTTGCAAACCATTTGCAGTATTCATATACAGCGGCATGGTTTGTCGCCTCATCTCAGAAAAAGAAAAACGCATGAATAACCCGGGATAAATTAACACTTATTTTATATTAACCCAAACAAAAAAAATATTACTCCGTACAAATACCCAATAAACACACAAATTAACTGGATAAAAAACTTAAAATAATATATCATGGCAATAAAAAATAATAGCACATTTGATAGTCATATCAAAAATGTAATTAAAGGCAAATTAAAGTATGAGAACGTTTTTCAGTCTATTACAAGAATGATTTTAGGTGATAAATCTATGATTGAAAAAGTAAATGTTAACGGTAAAACCACTTACGATTTTAAAGTTTTCCGCCAAGGAAAAAAGCATATTATAGGTATGTATGACGAAATAAATAGCTTTGTTTCATTTGTAAAAGATGCTGCAGAAGGTGGTTCGTCAAAAGAAATGGCTTTTGTACTTATTGGTGAACCGGGAAATGGTAAAACTTTTTTTATCGATTATTTAAGCGAAATTTACAGAAATTTTATTTCTATTCCCGAAAATATGAAATACACTTTCCGTTTTACAAATCTCGATAAAATTGGAGGTTATGGGAAAATTACAACAATAGAGTCGCAAACATTTGAAGACCCAATGATTTTGGCTATGAATTTTCATCAAAAAAAACATGACAATTATAAATTTCTAAAATCATTAGGAGCAAAAGAAAATCAAATTGATACATTTTACAAAAACTACCGTCCACTTGGTGCTTGTACAGATTATATTTTTGAACAAATAAAAGAATTTTGCGATTACGATTTTAATAAAGTAAAAGATTTTATTCAAATTATTCCAATTCCTATTAGTGAATCGCGTGGTACGCTTACCGGGAAATATGCTGCAAAAGACAAAATTACTTCATCGGCAGTAGATTTGCTTGGCGAGGAAAGTATTTCTCGTTTACTACACATTACCGATACAAATAATCCTTATAGATTCGATTTACGTCGTGGGGCACTAGCTCGTGTAGCAGGTGGAGGTATCCATTTTGCCGATGAAATTTTTAAAAACAAAACCGACCTTGTGCAAGTTTATCTTGGAGTAATCCAAAATAGGACTATCGATATTGAAGGGTTTAAATGGCCTTTAGACACCTTAGTTGTGGCAACAAGTAACAATTCTGAATTTGCACGTTTCCAAGAAGAGAAAGAGCAGTCGCCAATTATTGACCGTTGTCGTATAACTTATATGTCGCATAATACTAACTATTTATTACAACAAAAATTAACACAATACTCAGTAGGTAGCAAAGAAAAAACTACTTTATTAAACGAAAAATTACATATAGATCCTAACCTAAATTATGCCTTATCAACAGCTGTTACACTTTCTCGTTTACCGCTTACCGATAAGCTTACACCTATTGAAATGATGAAACTTTCGGCTGGCGAAGTTGCAGGCGAAAAAAGCATTAAGACTTTAATTGAGGTTATCGACCAACTTAATCGTGACCCCGATATTACTAAACGGTTTGGTCAAAAAGGTTTAGGCCATCGTAACCTTGGGCGAGCTATTCAAATTCTTTTAGAAACTAACGAAACCCAAGAAGGTAAGTGTATGTATGCCGGCGATGTTTTTAAATCGATAGAAAGTGTAATTTTAGACTATGTACAAGAAACAAACGACCGTACAAAATATTTAAACGATCTTAAAATTGCAAAAAGTTTATATCGCAAAAACATAATGAAAACCATTTTCAATGCATATATGGATGAGCCGGATGCTATTGAAAAAGATGTACTTAATTATGTGAATATGATTATTGGTATAGATGCTAAAAATATTGGTACTGATAAAATATGGACTTATAAAGACCCGCAAACAGGGAAACTTGTTTCAATAAAAATTGATGAAAATTTTGTTGACAGCGTTGAATCTCGTTTAGGATTAAAAAGCAAAGAACAAAAACAAAGTTTCCGCACAACAATATCCAAAATTTATGGCCAGAAAATGATTCAAGATTCTAAATATAATTTTATGGATAACAACGATTTGGTAAAAGCTGTTACCGATGTTAGATTAAAATCTGATGTTGCCGGAGCCGGAAGTTTAGTTGGAGCCTTATCTAATAGAACAAACGAAGAAAATCAAAAATTATATAACCGTATGATTGAAACAATGATTGAACAACTTGGCTATTGTAAAACTTGTGCGCTTAAAACTATAGAGTATTTTTGTACGCAAGACGATGCAAGCTAATTTGATATTAAAATGAGCCAATAACTTAGTTACGCTCATTGTTAAATTAAATCACTTACACATTAAGCTTATAATTTAACAATTTCGTAATCCTTGTTCTTTACTCATTTTCTAACTCAACAGTTTTAGTAAAATTTTAACTATAGTATAAATACTTCGTTACACGATGTACTACAATATAAGTATTGGTTTAGAAATAAATTTAAACAACATTGTCATTATGAGCAGAGCGAAGAATATAAATAGAAAAAGGAAAGCTGAAATTTTAGATAATGAATCTCCTCGCCGCAAGCGGACGAGGTATCGTTTTGGAATACTATTCTTTTATACGTCCCAAGGGACGGGGAATTAAACCCAAACAGATTAAAACTTTTAGACCTTGCTAACTTTAAGAACTTTCAACTTAAAAAAATGAACTTAAAAAAAATATATAAAATACTAAAAAATAAAGGACTTACAAAAGAGCAGGAAGAGCTTATTTTGAGAGAAGTGAATTTTGTGCCGAAAATATCAACAGCTCCAAAAGAAGAATTTAAAAAATTTAGTGAATTGTATTACGAAAACGATTTTGAGAAAATTCTTCAAATGAAATTACCTACGCTTACACCATATATGTCGATACAAACACTTGATGAATTATTAGAAAGAGATAAAAAACGCGAAAAAGATGGTTTTCCTAGACGCATTAAGTTAGGCAAACTTGTAAAACCTACCAAAAATGGTAAAGGTCAAGTGATAATTGTACCTAGTACAACCGAACCAAAATTTTATCACGATAATAGTATTTCTGAAGACCCTAACGATATGGGCGAAACAGGTGGAAGTGGCGATGAGGCTGAAGGCGAAGTTTTAGGCGAACAAAAAGTTGACCCTCAACAAGGCGAAGGCGAAGGCACCGGTGCCGGCGAAGGAGGTGAAGAAAGCCACGATATGTCGCAAGAAGCATTCGATTTAGGCAAAGTACTTACCGAAAAATTTGAACTACCTAACCTTAAAGATAAAGGAAACAAACGTTCACTTGTAAAATATCATTACGATTTAACCGATAAAAACCGTGGATTTGGGCAATTGCTCGATAAAAAAGCCACGTTAAAAAAGCTTATAGAAACAAATATTATGCTTGGTAGAGTTAATACAGAAGGTAATATAAATACCGATGATTTCCTTATTAACCCTCAAGATCAAATATTTAGAGTTCTTTCGAAAGAGAAATCATACGAATCGCAAGCACTTGTATTTTTTGTACGAGATTATTCCGGCTCAATGCAAGGAGAACCAACCGAAGTGGTTACATCGCAACATTTAATGATTTACAGTTGGTTAATGTATCAATATCAAGGTAGAGTTGAATCTCGCTATATTTTGCACGATACAAATGCCAAAGAAGTTGAAGATTTTTACACATATTACCGTTCACAAGTAGCAGGCGGAACGCAGGTAGCTCCCGCAATAGAACTTGTAAATAAGATTATAGAAGAAGATAATTTAGCTCGTGAATATAATATTTATGTTTTTTATGGTACTGATGGTGATGACTGGGAATCATCAGGAGAAAAAATGCTTAAAGCTACTGACAAATTATTAACATACGTAAATAGATTTGGTATAACAATAGCAAAAAATTCATGGACAACATCTCAAACTACAATAGAAAAATATTTAGAAACATCAGGATTACTTAAAAACAAACCTGATTTAATAAAATTAGACTCGTTTGCCTCAACAAATGTAAATGAAAACAGAATTATTGAGGGTATAAGAAAACTTACTGAGTAAGCAACAGTTAAAAGTTACAAGTTTCTAAAGTTGAAAGTACTTATAAACTTTAGGACGAAGCCAACATTTAACTTATTAAACTTTAAACTAGTTATTATGTATTTAATAGACCAACATACAAAAAAAATAATGGAAGAATGCAAAGTTATAGCAGCAAAAGCTGGACTTAATTTCGATGCAGAAACATTAGAATACATTGTTACTAATACCGATATGATTGAACTATCGCCAAAGGTAATGATACCAACGCTTTACGACTATTGGGTAAACGATGTAGAGGTACTTAAAGGCAAAGGTCAGTACAAGGTATATCCTAATAATCCATACGAAACTGTAATAAATTCGCGTCCTGCAATTTCGTTTTACAACGATAATAATCCCGATTGGTTAAACGTAATGATTTTTTACCATGTACTTGGTCATATCGATTTTTTTCAAAATAATATAATGTTCGAGAATACTTGGAACGACGATTTTGTCGGTCAAGCTTTAGCCGATAAGCGTTTATTGGCTGATTATCGCTCTAAATACGGACGTTGGGTAGATTATATTATTGAGTTTAGTAGAAGTATCGATAATTTATCGGGTTATTTTGAGGAGATGAATAAAAATATTTACCCTCATGATAAAGAAGCTCCAAGTATTGTTGATTATTACTTTAATGAGTTTTTACAATCAGTAATAAAAGCTCCTGAACATGTAATGTTTAACGAACTTGCACGTTATAACGATTTATATGATAAACATGCCGAGGTAGCAAATGTACTTTTCTTTACCAATGTAAAAAAGAAATATCCTGAATTCCAATCTTTATTTGATAAGTTTTTAGTGAGTAAGAAAACTGACAAACCTGTTGATATAATGGAATATATACGTGATAATTCTACATTTTTACAAAAAGAGGAAAACTCGTGGATGAAATCGGTAATGAATGTTGTTAGAAATACATCGCTATATTTTAATCCGCAAATAAGGACAAAAATTGTTAACGAAGGCTGGGCTAGTTATTGGCACGATAAACTTTTTAGAGCCGATAGCAGAATAAGCGGTCATGAAATAGCATTTTCAAAAACTAATGCAGCAGTAACATCAATAAGTAGAGTAGGCTTAAACCCTTATGCTATAGGGCTAAGACTTATCCAATACATTGAAAACAAAGCGAATAAAGGACAATTAAGCTATGAGTATCAGCGAATAACAAGTTTACAAGCAAAAGAAAAGTACGATAAACAATTGAGCGAAGGACAAAAAGCAATTTTTAATATACGTCGTAATTTCTCCGATTTTATGCTAATAAATACTTTTGTTGACCAAGAGTTTGTTGATTTGCATGGCTTATTTGTAACCGGTATGCGTTACAATCCGCAAAGGCAAACAAAAGAATATTATGTAAAAAGCAGAAAAGCCAAAGATTATAAGCAAATGCTTTTAGATTCATTATATCACCCTCCAACAATAAATGTTGATGAGGAAAAAAGTAATGGAAATAATTTGTATTTGGTACACCATTTTGAAGGCAAACAGCTTTATAAGCAGTTTATTGCAGAAACAATGATTGGTATTGAGTATTTATGGGGAAATCAAGTACAGCTAGAAACTACAGAAATTTTTGCAAAAAAAGGAGCTTTAGAAAACGAAAATAAATTTGAATATAAAAAAGTGCTTTATACAATAAAAGATAAAAAGGTAACTAAGAAAAATATCTAATTGTAATTTCATAAATATAAATATTAATGCGTTCCCCCTTGAAGAGAGGGGCAGGGGGATTGAGAAATATTTGTTATTAAACTTTTATAAAGATTATTAGGGAAAAACACAAAAGAAATGGAAAAGAAAAATAATAAATCGGAACTGTCGCAACTTGCATTAGACTTGCAAAATAAAGGTTTAAAAATAGAAGGTTTAATAAAGTTAAGTAATGAAGTATTTAAAAAAGAAAAACGTAAATCGCTTTCTTTCGATGAATTACTATATACTATTAATAAAACACCAGAACTAGCTTTTCGCGATATTTTTCAAATTATTTACGATATGGTTCATTATTATGTACCTAAAGGTGTTGATGAATATCCAACTACAGGAAACTCAATTGGCTACATGCATTACGATAGTTCTAATATGTTTGAGAATGATTGTGATGACCCGTTTTTTGCTGATAGATTATTTGTAAATCGTTTTATGAAACTAATAAAAGGTTTTAAATCAAATATTCAGAAAAATAGAATTTATCTTTTTGAAGGACCTCCCGGTAGTGGTAAATCGACATTCTTAAATAATTTTTTGCAAAAACTTGAAGAATATACAAAAACCGAAAAAGGAATTGTATATAAAACCGAATGGCGTTTAGATATTGAAAAAATAAGTGGAATAAAGAAATTTAAGACCACAATTAATAAAATTCCTGAGCTAAAGAAACAATATTTTGAGCAAGTAAAATTTGGATTAAAAAGTACTGACAAACTGGTGTTTTCTTGTCCAAATCATGATCATCCAATACTTCAAATACCAATTGAATACCGCAAAGATTTGTTAGATGAAATTATAGAAGATAAAAAATTAAAAAAGAAAATATTTAACGATAAACAATACGAGTGGATATTTAAAGAAAAACCTTGTAGTATATGTAAAACTGTACATTCAGCATTGGTTAATAGCTTAGACGATCCTCTTGATGTATATAAAATGCTGTATGCCAAACCGATGCTTTTTAATCGTCAACTTGGCGATGGAATAAGTGTATTTAATCCGGGCGACAATATTATACGGAATAATCTAGGTAACAATATTTTACAAGATAAAATTAATCGTTTGTTCGAGAAAACATCTATCACATATAAATTTTCGCATTTAGCAAAAACAAATAATGGAGTTTATGCACTAATGGATATAAAAGAAAATAATATAGATAGGCTAAATAATCTTCATGGAATAATAAGTGATGGCGTACATAAAGTAGATTTAATTGAAGAACGAATAAAATCATTTTTTGTAGGTTTAGTTAATCCTTCTGATACAAAACATTATAAAAATACACCTTCGTTTAAAGATAGAGTAACAACCATAAAAATTCCATATATTCTTGATTATAATACCGAAGTTAAAATATATTCAAATAAATTTGGAAAAGAAATTCAAAAGCAATTTTTACCAAGAGTCTTAGAAAATTTCACAAAAATAATTGTTTCATCAAGAATGGATACAGTTAATGGTGAAGTAAAAAAATGGATTACATCTACTGTAAAATATAACAAATTTGTAGATAAAAACTTATTGTTACTAAAAATGGATATTTATGCGGGAAATATACCGTCTTGGTTATCTGATGAGGATGTAAAAAAACTTGATTTTAACATACGAAAAAATATAATTAACTCGGCAGTTAATGAAGGAGACAAAGGGTTTTCCGGTCGTAAATCGCTTACAATTTTTAACGATTTTTTAAATAAACATTATAAAAAAGATGAGATTATTACTATGAAAATTGTAGAACAATTCTTTTTAAGTAAAGATGAGTATATTAAAAAATTGCCAGAAGGATTTTTAAAATCTATTACCGATTTATATGATTATGATATAATGCAAGAGATAAAAGAAGCAATCTATTTCTTTAATAAAGAAAAAATATATAACGATATAAAAGACTATTTATTTGCAATAAATTTTAATATAGGTGCAACAAGAGAATCTATTTATACAGGTAACGATATTGAAATTACTGAAGATTATTTAAAGGGTTTTGAGGTGATTTTCTTAGGTGCAGCAGCCACAAAAGATAAACGAGATGAGTTTAGAAAAGAAACTCAAACCTTGTATATTTCGCAAACTTTATCACAAGAAATAAAATTACAAAATAAAAATATTGAAGAAACTAAACAGTTTAAAGATTTATATGAGAAGTATAAAAAACGAATTAAAGAAGGTGTTTTAGAGCCATATTACGAAAATAAAAATTTTAGACGTGCCATTATAGATTATAATACCGATCAGTTTAAAACTTATGATCGTAGATTAAAAGATAATATTACATTACTTGTTACTAACTTGAAGAAAAAATTTAAATACACAATTAATGGTGCAAAACAAATTTGTGTTTATGCTATTGATAAGGGTTTGTTTAAGAAGTACTAAATTTAACTATCACAATTTAACCCGGATTACAAGACTTTAGAAAAAGTAGCAAAAAATAGCTAACTTTACGCGTAGTCAAAAAGCCTATGAATTTAATGGTGAGGTATACCATCCCTTCCCGGA
>CAMZKE010000153.1 GCA_947311115.1 uncultured Bacteroidales bacterium
AAATTTGGTAGAGTCTTTTTTTTTTTTTTCATTTTGCCGGCTTAATAACAGAAATCTTGCAAGTAATGTTATTTAAGCGTAAGCCGAAAAGCTTTTTATAGAGTAGGCAAAATAAATTATTAAATTTAAAATGAAAAGTGTAAAAAGTAAATTAATTATTGCAGTAATGGTAATCTTTGGAATATCAATAATAAATAGTAGTTGTAATAAGAATGAAGAAGTTTATAGTTGTGATACTAAAGTGAATGAATGGGCTATAAAAAATAAAGAAAGTATTAAAGATTTTTTTATATCTGATGTCTATGATTACAAAATTGAAAAACAAAAAGCAATTTACCGAATATTTTCTCCAAAACAAAGATATGAGTTGTGGGCTGATAAATTAGAAAAGATTTTGTCATTAAAATGGAAAGAAAATGAAAGAGAGCATATAAATTTATTATTAGAAAGTATGAAAATTAGTTGGTTTGATTTTAATAATAAAAGTGCAGTTGAAGAAGGACATTCTTTTATTAAATCCTGGTTATATACTGCTGAAAAAGAACTAAAATGGAAAAAAGATTTTTTAATGGCAATAGGCGTAAGTTTAAATTATTCTACTACTAATAATAACCGTCTTGCCCCATATAAAATAAATGTAGAAAAGGGTTTGCCTATTTCAGGTAAAAAAAGTTGTGAATGTTCTAAAGAAGACCCTTGGTGTAGCAGCTTTGATTGTGTAGGTGAAAATTGTGATGGTTACTTAAGCGGCTGTGGTTGGTTTGGACAATATGCTTGTGATGGGATTTGTGGAGTAAAAGCACCAAACACAAGTTATTAATTAAATATAAATAGGTGTTTTTTTAAAAAACACCTATTTTTGCTACTATGAAAAAAATATTAGTACTCGTATTATTGTCGTTGTTTTTAACCGGTTTATCATTGTTAAGTGGTATGGTTAATTGGATATTTCAGTTTTGTTTTGTGAGTTTAATATATTTTTATGAAGGGGTTTATTCTTTTAAATTATCTATTAAGTTTAATGTAAATAAACTGGTATACATAACAATTATGTTGTTACCTATATTTATTGTGCTTAGTGTATTGTATTTATTTGTAGGTAAGCCGCCTATGTATGTATATCCAATTGATTTAGCTCCATTCTTTTTTATTATTATAGGTTTTTTTATTCAAAAATATGTAAATAATAGATTTACAATAAAACTTTTAATAATTTCAGTAACAATTTTTATTTTAATTATATCATACGTAGGAATGCCAAATTATTTTGCATATTTAAGCTCAGATAATGTAAATACAATTCAATATCCTAATATAACTTATAAAACAACAGATAGTTTAGACTACAAAATACAGTCATCTGAAAATATTGTAGTGATTGATTTTTGGACAACAACTTGTGGTGTTTGTTATCGAAAGTTTCCAGAATATAATAATTTAGTCAATTATTATAAAAATAAAAAGAGTGATATTGGTTTTTATGCTATTTGTTTAAAAACAAGTAGAGATAATTTTCAAAAAATGAAAGATGTAATAGATGAATTAGACTATAATTTTGATTTTTTAATAGCAGATAGTCTTGCAACAAAAACTTTGTACGATTCGTTAAATATAGATGGAGTTCCTCATTTCTTAGTAATAGACAAGGAGAAAATTATTTATTCTGGTAGTTTAAACACAAATAAAGGAATTTTTATTGAGAATATGTATAATGTAATTGATAATTTAGAAAGAGAATAACCGTTTACTTTTTCAATATTTAGAAAAAATGAATGTTGTGTAAATATATGATTTAGAGCGAATAATAATGGATTGTATTAATTTTATTGTTTTGTGGTGGATAAAGTAGGAAAAATATTTTTTGTATTTAATTACACCCTACAGTCAAATATTTTTAACCTAACAAGTTTCAAAAACTTGTTAGGTTTTTAGTAATTTTAAGCACAAATTTCATTATCAAATTATAATAATCATACTTAATCAGTCTCAAAATATTTATTATTAATGACGCAGATTTTATATGGTTTTTATGATAATATTTTAAATGTTACATAATAATAAAAGTTGCATTTATAATTTCAAAGTGCTAGTAATTTAAACAAATAAACAGTGTACAAATTATTTTTATCGGCTATTTTACTCTCAAATCAAACTTTATAAAACCATAGTTTTTACACCACCCGAGTAAATTTTCTAGGTATAGCTGTTTTAAACTCTAGTTTTTCGCTTGTTATAGGGTGAGTAAAATTAAGAATCCAAGCATGCAAACCTAAACGACCAATTAAATCGAGTTTTGAGCCATATTTTTTATCTCCAATAATAGGGAAGCCTAAATCTTTTAAATGTACTCTAATTTGATTTTTTTTGCCTGTTTCTAACCAAACTTTAAGCAGAGTATATTCTTTGTTTCCTTTTAATACTTTGTAATGTGTTGTAGCAAATTCGCCTTTTTCGGGGTTTTGCGACGAGTGTACAATAAGTGCTTTCGACTCATAAAGATACGAACTAATATCGCCACTCCAAGGCTCCGGTTTCCCTTCTACTAATGCAATATAAATACGTTCTGTAACCAAATCGTGCCAATTTTTTTGCATTATTTCTTTAACTTTTTCGCTTTTTGCAAACACCATTAAGCCGGAAGTATCACGGTCTAACCTATGTACAATAAAAATTAAATTATTGGGGTCTTGTATTTTTACATGATTACTCAAAAGTCTATACGCAGTGTTTTTATTATCTTTTGCCGATGCTATCGATAATAAGCCTGCATGCTTATCTATTACAATTATATGCTCATCTTCGTAAACTATACTAAAATCTCTATAATTTTTTCTGTCAGAAATAGTTTCGTAATTAACTTCAACTATGTCGTTTATATTTAATTTATAATTGTATTGAGTGGTAATTTTATTGTTAACTCTTATTAGTTTATTTTTTAACAGAGCCTTTGATTTTACTGTTTTACCAATATTTTGATATAAGAATTTTAGCAACTCGTTTTCCTCATTAACGGTAAATTGCTTAGGTTCTTTTTTCTTTTGCGAAAATTTTGAATTTTTATACGCCATTTTAAATTATCTTTTTAAATATAATAATGCACAAGCTCTTGCATCGGATAAAGCCTCGTGATGATTTAACTCTATACCAAATTTTTGACAACACAAATTTAGTTTCTGACCATGAATTTTGTAGGTACATTCCCAACCTTCACTAATATTTAGTTCAGAGTAGTCTAAACCATTATCAGCCATCGATTTTTTTAGCACATTTCTATCAAAACTTTCGTTATGAGCAACAACAGTTTTTCCTTGTAAACGCTTTTTAATTTCATGATATATTTGCTTGAAATTTGGCGAATTAGCCGTATCTTCAGGGTAAATACCATGTACTCTTATTGTAAAAGGACTATATTTATTTTGAGGTGGTTTTACTAGTGAATAAAACTCATCAACAATTTCCCCATTTTCTACAGTAACAATACCAACAGCACAAATATGATGGCGTTCGGCAGTTTCAAAATCTATTGCAGTATAGTTGTTCATTAAAACAATTTTTTGTAAAGGTATTAAACAATTAAATAAATAAACGAATAAACAAATAAACAATTATTACTATCTTGCATAAATAAACATAAAAATATACAAATGAAAAAAGCAAGAATAGCAATTATATCAATAATTTTATTATTAACAGCAGTATTTATATATTTCACTTTTAGTGATAAAAAAGCTGAATTTAAAACCATTGACCCCGAGTTTGTAAGCTATATTTCAGCGTTTACATCAGGAATTATTTCGTCAGAATCTACAATAAAAATAAGACTTGCACAGGAATATAACGATGCCGAAGAAGGTGCAGAAGTTAAACAAAATGTATTTTTATTTTCGCCATCAATAAAAGGAAAAGCGGTGTGGATTGATAAGCGAACAATAGAATTTATACCTGAGGAATCGTTAAAATCAGGTCAGTTTTATAGTGCAACATTTAAATTGGGAAAACTTATTGATGCACCATCAAAATTTAAAAAATTTGAGTTTAATTTTCAAGTAATTAAACAAAATATTGAAGTAGTTTTTGAAAGAGTTAAAAATTACGAAAAAACCGAACTTAATTGGCAAATAATTGAGGGTAGTATTATAACTGCTGATGTTATAGATATTGCAGATTTATCAAAGATTTTTTCGGCAAATATTGCTTCAAAAAAATATAAATTAAAATTTGAGAATGGAGTAAGAGCTAAAATATATAATTTCATTATTGATAGTGTACCTCGTACCGAAAAAGCTGCCGTGCTAAATATTAATTGGAATGCAGAAGATTTAAATATAAATCAAAAAGGACAATTAGTGATTGAAATTCCTGCTTTGGGCGATTTTAAAATATTACAAACTCGCGTATATCAGCAACCAGAGCAGTATGTTTCAGTGGTTTTTTCCGATCCGTTAGACGAGTTACAAGACCTTACCGGGCTTGCTGAAATAAGTGGGACAGATGATGTAAGTATAAATATTGAAGATAATGAAATTAAAATATATCCTTTGTCGCGTATTACAGGAACCCATACCGTAGTAATTACAAACGGAATAACCAATATTTTAGGTTATAAAACAAAAAATACATTTGAAATTGAAGTATTGTTCGAGGATATTAAACCAAGTATTGAGCTCTTGGGTAAAGGTGTTATTTTTCCAACTTCTGATGGCATAAAATTTCCGTTTAGAGCTGTAAATTTAAAAGCTGTTAAAGTAAAAATAATAAAAATATATGAAGATAATATATCGCAGTTTCTACAAATTAATCAGCTTGATGGTGATAGAGAAATAAAAAGAGTAGGACGTATAGTTTATAAAAACACTATTGATTTAACCGCCCAAAAATCAATTGATTATGGTAAATGGAATACTTTTGCTTTGCAATTAGACCAATTAATTGATGCTGAGCCCGGGGCTATTTACCGTGTAATATTATCTTTTGGAATGAAACAAAGTATGTATCCTTGTGCTGATGCCGATGCAAATGCTTTGGAAGATATGGAAGATGAAGAAAATTGGGACGAAGATAACACAAGCGAGTACAGCTATTGGGGCGAATACGATAATTATTACTATTACGATTATGACTATGGCGAAAGTGATAATCCTTGTGATAAAGCATTTTACATGGCAAATAATACAAGCGTGTCGCAAAATGTTTTAGCTTCTGATTTAGGAATTATTGCTAAAGCCGGAAGTAATAATAAAATTACAGTTGCTGTAACTAACTTAACTACAACAAAGCCTGTATCTAATGTTGAAATAGAATTGTATAATTATCAGCAGCAGTTAATTACTTCAGGAAAAACAAACTCAAAAGGTTTGCTTGAGTTAGAAAGTAAAAATAAAGCATTTTTACTTATTGCAAAAAAGAAAAAACAACGAGGCTATTTACGTTTAGATAATGCATCATCATTATCATTAAGTAAATTCGATGTTTCAGGAAAAATAATTCAGAAAGGAATAAAAGGTTTTATTTATGGCGAACGTGGTGTTTGGCGACCGGGCGATACACTTTTCCTTAATTTTATGCTCGAAGATAAAGAAATGATTTTACCACAACACCACCCCGTAAAATTTGAACTGTTAAACCCTGATGGGCAGATAGTAACAAGTGTTACTAAGAATTTGTCAGTAGGAAATATTTATAATTTTACAACCAAAACAAGTGCTGATGCAGTTACAGGAAATTGGATGGCACGTGTAAAAGTAGGAGGGGCTGTTTTTACTAAAACAATTAGAATAGAAACAATTAAACCAAACAGATTAAAAATTAATCTCGATTTTGGGAAAAAGCAGTTGTCGGTTTCTGATAATAATATATCAGGTAAACTAAGTGTGAAGTGGTTACACGGAGCAATAGCACGAAATTTAAAAGCAAATATTAAGCTTACAACTAAACAAACTAATACAAGTTTTAAAAAGTATAAAAATTTTATTTTTGATGACCCTTCTCGAAATTTTGATAGCGAAGAGCAAACAATTTTTGATAGCAGATTAAATTCTAACGGCGAAGCCGAAATAAAGACTCAGATTAATATTAATAATGCATCTCCCGGCATGCTAAATGCAAGTTTTTTAATAAATGTTTTTGAAGAAGGAGGCGATTTTTCGGTTGATAGGTTTACTATTCCGTATGCTCCATACAAAACTTTTGTAGGTGTAAAATTGCCTAAAGGCGATAAGGCACGAGGAATGTTACTTACCGATAAAAAACATAAAATTGATATTGTTACAGTTAATTCTGATGGTAAACCTGTAAATAGTAGAGTTCGTGTTGATATTTATAAAGTTGAATGGCGATATTGGTGGGAAAAAACTGCTGACAACGATTTGGCTCAATATATAGGAAGTTCGTACAATAAACCGCTAAGCACAAAAATTGTAGATACTTATAACGGTAAAGCTCAGTCTGTTTTAGAAATAAAATATCCCGATTGGGGACGATATTTTGTGCATATTACTGATGTAAATAGTGGGCATTCGACCGGTAAAACTGTTTACGTTGATTGGCCGGGGTGGGCAGGGCGTGCAAATAAAGATAACCCGGGTGGTGCAACAATGCTAAGTTTTAGTACAGATAAAACCGATTATAAAGTTGGTGAGGAGGTAAAAGTAACTTTTCCTTCATCAGCTAAAGCAAGAGCTTTGGTTAGTATTGAGTCAGGTTCAAAAGTAATTCAAACTTATTGGGTTGAAACAACAAAAGAATCAACAAATTTTAGTTTTAAAACAACTCCTGAAATGTCTCCAAATGTATATATAAATATAACTCTAATTCAGCCACATAACTTTAAAGAAAACGATTTGCCTATTAGACTTTACGGTATTGTACCAATAAATGTTGAGGATATAGAAACACGGTTATATCCACAAATAAATATGCCAAAAGAAATTCATCCAGGGCAAAAGCTAAGTATTAAAGTTTCTGAAAAACAAGCTAAAGCAATGGAATATACTATTGCAATTGTTGATGAAGGTTTGTTAGATATTACACGATTTAAAACTCCAAACCCATGGAATGTTTTTTATGCCAGAGAGGCTCTTGGTGTGCGTACTTGGGATATGTACGATTATGTTATGGGAGCATTTTCAGGCAAAATTTCAGGCTTATTGCAAATTGGTGGCGATGGTTTAATAAACAAAAATGCAGGTAATAAAGCAAATCGTTTTAAGCCTGTTATTAAGTTTTTAGGACCATTTACACTTAAAAAATCTAAAACAAATATTCACACTTTCGTGATGCCGCAATATGTTGGTTCTGTGCGAACTATGTTAATTGCATCGCATAAAAATGCTTATGGTATTGCGCAGGAAACAACTCCTGTGAAACAACCGCTTATGGTACTTGCAACACTTCCCCGTGTGGTAGGTCCAACTGAGCAGGTAAAACTCCCAATAACAGTTTTTGCCATGGATAAAACTATAAAAAATGTAAGTGTTGAGGTAAAAACTAACAATTATTTGTTTGTTTCAGGTTCAAAGAAGAAACAAATTAAATTTACAAAAACAGGCGATAAAATAATAACTTTCAATTTAAATGTTGCAAAGAAAGTTGGTGTTGCAAAGCTAGAAATAATTGCAAAATCAGGTAGTAACACAGCTCGTTATAATATTGAGCTTGATGTCAGAAACCCTAATCCTCCAACTACAAATATTATAGAAAAAGTTATTGAACCGGAACAATCGTGGCAAACAAATTTTGCCATTTCCGGAATACAAGGAACTAATTCTGCTTATCTCGAAATTTCTAATATTCCATCAATAAATATTGAAAACAGACTTAAATATTTACTTGCTTATCCGCATGGTTGTGTAGAACAAACAACTTCAGCAGTTTTTCCACAGTTGTTTTTAAGCGATGTAATGGAGCTTAAACCTGCCGAAAAGCTTAAAACTAAAGAAAATATACAAGCTGCATTAACAAAATTAATTTCATTTCAATCTTCTGACGGAGGTTTTACTTATTGGCCTGGTTATCAAAATACTGATGATTGGGCTAGCTCTTATGTATGTCACTTTTTAATATCTGCAAAAAATAAAGGCTATGTTTTACCTGTAGGAATGTTAAATAAATTGCTTTCGTTTCAAACTAAAAAAGCAAACTTGTGGAAACAAATGCCGAAAAATTCACCATATTTTTATCAAAAATCAGATATATTACAAGCGTATAGATTATATACTTTGGCTTTGGCAAATAAGCCTCAAATAGGAGCTATGAATAGGCTAAAAGAAAAGATGGATTTAAGTTTGCAGGCAAAATGGCGATTGGCTGCAGCTTATGTTTTAGCAGGACAAAAAGCTATTGCAAAAAGTCTTGTTTTTAGTTTAAATTATAATATACCTGATTATACTGAAATGGCGTATTCTTATGGTTCGAGTACCAGAGATAAAGCAATGATTTTAGAAACTATGATTTTATTGGGAGAAAAAGAAAAGTCGGCTGAATTATTAAAAGTTTTATCTAAAAAAATGAATAGTGAAAATTGGATGAGTACACAAACCACTGCATATTCATTAATTGCTGTGTCAGAGTATATTGCCGGTAATACTCTTTCCGATAATATTGATTTTTCATTTAAATTAAATAATAATAAAGAACAAAAAATAATAAGTACTAAAGTTATATCAACACAAGCTTTAAATAGTTTAAAACCTAATAATTCTATAAAAATAATAAATAATAATAAATCGGTATTATTTGCTAAAATTATTACTCGTGGAATACCGGTAGTAGGTTCAGAATTAAGTAAAGAAAACGATCTGTTAATGACTGTAAAATATTATAACTTAGAAGGTAAGGAGCTAAATCCTAAACTTTTGTTTCAGGGAACAGATTTTAAGGTAGAAGTAACAATTAAAAATCCTGGATATAAGGGTAAATATAAACAGTTGGCATTAACTCAAATTTTTCCGTCAGGTTGGGAAATTCACAATATTAGAATGGACGAAGTGGGTAGTGTGCATACAAAAAGTACTGCCGATTATATGAATATTCGTGACGATAGAGTGTATTATTATTTCGATTTAAACGAAGGTGAAACAAAAACTTTTGTAACACTTTTAAACTCTTCGTATTTAGGTAGATTTTATTTACCTTCGGTATATTGCGAAGCAATGTATGACAATACCATTAATGCAAGTAAACAAGCTTATTGGGTTGAGGTAATAAAATAATTTATAGTAATTAAATAAATAAAATACCAACATACTCCGTAGGAGTTAAACTATTATAGATATATGGAATCAATAAAAGAAATTTTTAGAATAGGACGTGGACCATCAAGTAGCCATACAATGGGACCGGTACGAGCAGCTAAAGCATATAAACAAAAGCATGAAAATGTGAAAAAATTTAAAGTAACGCTATACGGAAGTTTAGCTTTAACAGGCAAGGGGCATTTAACCGATATTGCAATTATTAACGAATTAAAACCTGCTGAAACAGAGATTGTTTGGAAACAACAAGAATCGAAACCCTTTCATCCAAATGCCTTAGAATTTGAGCTAGCTGATAAGGGTTGTAAACCAGATAAGTGGCTTGTATATAGCGTAGGGGGAGGTAAAATAGTTGATGATAAAAATAAAAAACTTGCTCCAAAAATGATTTATTCACAGCAAAATATGCAAGAGATATTAAATTATTATAAACAAACAGGGAAGCTATTTTGGGAATTAGTTTTTGATACAGAAGGTGAGCAAATAAAAGTTCATCTTACAGAAGTGTGGAAAGTTATGAAAAATGCTATTAACGAAGGTTTAAAAAATGAAGGATTAATACCCGGAGGATTAAAACTACAACGAAAATCAGCATCATATATGGCAAAATCTAAAAGTTTGAGTGGGCATGCAAAAGTTACGAGTAAGCTTTTTTCTTATGCCTTAGCTGTTTCAGAGCAAAATGCATCAGGTGGAGTAGTTGTTACAGCACCAACATGTGGTTCTTGTGGTATATTACCTGCGGTATTAAAAATGAGTCAAGAACATTTTGAAATTAGTGATGATAAAATAATAAGAGCATTAGCAACAGCCGGCTTAGTTGGCAATATAGTTAAACATAATGCTTCAATATCAGGTGCAGAAGTAGGGTGTCAAGGCGAAGTTGGTACTGCTTGTGCAATGGCAGCCGCAGCAGCTGCTCAATTGGCAGGTGGTTCTCCTGCTCAAATTGAATATGCTGCTGAAATGGGATTAGAGCATCATTTGGGTTTAACTTGCGACCCAATAAAAGGTTTGGTACAAATACCTTGTATTGAAAGAAATGTACATGCCGCAGCACGTGCTTTTGATGCAGCTCGCTATTCTGTATTTTCAGACGGAAAACATTTTATAAGTTTTGATGATGTTACAAAAGCAATGAAACAAACAGGTAAAGATATGCCTAGTTTATATCGAGAAACAGCTTTGGGTGGTTTGGCAATATTTGGTGATGAAGATTTTGTAGATAATTAATCTTTGCAAAAAAAATGCCAAATATAGCGTTATTCTTGTTTTTAAAACTGTCATTTACAAAACTAAACCACTTGATTTTTAAAACGACAAAAGTCTTGCCTTTTACTTGTTAAATTTTTAAATACTGTATTATTAATAACTATGAATAATTCGGGTTAACAATACTAAAAATATAGTACCAAATTTGTAAGAGGAGTTAAACTATTATAGATGTCGAAAATAAAGAAATATATAAAAATAATATTGCCAATAATTATAATAATTTGGTACACATTTTTCGCATTACCAAATCCAATATTTAACAAGCCAACAAGTACAGTAATTTTCGATAATAGTGGAAAGTTATTAGCTGCAAGATTAGCCAACGATGAGCAATGGCGATTTGCACACACCGATTCTGTTCCATATAAATTTGAAAAATGTATATTAAATTTTGAAGACGAATATTTTTATTATCACCCTGGCTTTAACCCAATATCGATAATTAAAGCACTTCTACAGAATATTAAAAATGGAAAAGTAAAACGAGGGGGAAGCACAATAACAATGCAAACCATTCGCTTATCAAGAGGGAATAAACAAAGGAATATATATCAAAAAATTGTAGAATTAATTTTAGCTACTCGATTAGAATTCAGATACACAAAAAAAGAAATATTAGAATTATATGTATCAAACACACCTTACGGAAGTAATATTGTTGGCTTAGATGCAGCATCGTGGCGATATTATAAACGAAATGCAAATAATTTGTCGTGGGCAGAAAGTGCAACATTAGCAGTGCTTCCGAACGCACCTGCATTAATTTTCCCTGGACGCAATCACGATAAGTTAAAGCAAAAGCGCGATAGGTTACTAACAAAATTATGGAAAAATCAAATTATTGATAGTGTAACATGTTATTTGGCTAAGCAAGAGCCAATACCCGAAAAACCCAAATCTTTACCAAAAATATCGCAACATTTGTTAAATAGAGCTATTAAACAGGGGCTACAAGGTAAAAATATTTATACTACAGTTGATGCCATTTTGCAAGCAAAAGCCGTTAAAATAATAGAGCAACATTCAAAGCAATTAAAAAGTAATCATATACATAACATAGCCTGCTTGGTTGTTGATGTTAATATGGGAAAAACATTAGTTTATGTAGGAAACACATTGAAAAATGGAGATAATTTTGGTCAAAATGTAGATATTATTACATCGCAAAGAAGTACCGGAAGTGTATTAAAACCATTACTTTACGCATCTGCTTTGCAAGATGGTTTTTTGTTGCCTGAAATGTTGCTTGCTGATATTCCAACGCAAATAGCCGGATATTCGCCTCAGAATTATAATAAAACCTATAGTGGTGCAGTTCCTGCAAATATTGCATTGGCACGTTCGTTAAATGTTCCGGCGGTTCGATTGCTCAGAAAATATAAATACGAACGATTTCATAGTAAACTGCAAAAGCTTGGAATTACAACAGTAAATAAACCTGCCGATTACTATGGCTTATCATTAATATTAGGAGGGGCAGAAGCAAATTTATGGGAGCTTTGCGGAGTTTACTCATCATTAGCTAGAGTTTTAAAAAAATATGAAAAAAACGATAGTAAATATTTTAAAACTGATATGCATATGCCATATTTTACGGGTAAACAGCTCGAAGGAGATACTTACTGCCCTATAAATGCAGGCTCGTTGTGGCTAATGTTTAATGCAATGAGAAAATTAAATAAGCCATCGCAAGAGCTTGGTTGGCAGTATTTTAATAAATTACAAAATATTGCATGGAAAACAGGTACAAGTTTCGGAAACCGTGATGCATGGGCAATTGGAGTAAGCACAAGTTATGTTGTGGGTATTTGGGTAGGTAATGCTGATGGCGAAGGCAGGCCAGAGCTTACAGGAATAAAAAGTGCGGCTCCAATTATGTTTGATATTTTTAAAATGTTTAAAACAAACAGCTGGTTTGCTCCGCCTTACGACGATTTAAAACAAATAGAAATATGTAAGCAATCGGGTTATAAAGCAAGTACAATTTGCCCTGATATTGATACTGTTTGGGTGCAAGCAAGTGGAGTTAAATCTAAAATATGCCCATATCATAAATTAATACATTTAAGTAAAGATGGTTTGTATAGAGTTAACTCATCGTGTGCTGAACCTTCTGAAATACAAAATATTGCATGGTTTGTTTTGCCACCTGTAATGGAGTGGTATTATAAATCAACAAATTCAAATTATAATATTTTACCGCCATATAAAACTAATTGCAAGCATAACGATTCAAAAAACATGGATATTATTTATCCTAAAAATTTAACTAAAATATTTATTCCAAAGGAAATAGATGGAAAATTAGGAAAAGTTATTTTTAAAGTTGCACATCGTAATACTAAAACTATTGTCTATTGGCATATCGATAATAAATATGTTGGTCAAACTGTAAATTTTCATAAAATGGCTCTACAACCAAGTGTTGGTAGGCATAAATTAACTCTTGTTGATGAAAATGGTGAAACATTAGAAAAATGCTTTACTATTGTTGAATAATAATTAACTTTGTGTTATAACAAAATAATTAGTTTTTTTGAAAAAAAGTATTCAGGTTTTAGTTTTAATTATACTTCCGTTGATAAGTATATCGCAAGAACAAAAGTTTTTGTTTGGTGCCGATGTTGGATTAAATTTTGCAAAATTTAATAACGATTCGTTATCGTTTCGTTCTAAAATGCAACCAATGATTGGTGTTTTTGGTAATTATAAATTTTCAAATAATTTTTTTATTAATCTTTCAAGCGATTATTCTATTAGAAGTTCGTTCTCGCATAAACCATACTTGCAGGTTGTAAATCAGTATGTTGATGCAGGCATAAAGCTACAATATGAATTTTATAAAAGTATCTATGTAAATGCCGGAACAATGTATTCGTTTTTATTCGATTCTAAAGCTACGTATAATAACGATGGCTCGGCTAAATTTGCTATCGATAATTATTCTGATGAAATTAGTGTTGTTTTAGGTATGGGAATTAGACTAAGTAGGAGTGTGAATTTTGAATTTAATTATTTTGTACCTACATCAAAAAATATAAAAACAAATTTTCAATTAGGTATTGTAATTGAGTTTAATAATAAAAAAATACCAAAGCCAAAAACATATAATCAAATTGTAAATGAGGCAGCAATTAGGCAAATAAAAGATTTAAAGCAAGGAGTTTTGTTAGTCCGTCTTCATAGAAATAAAAAATCGATTGATGCAATGAGGCGAGTAGGCAAAACAAAAAAAGCAGAAAAGGAAGAATTGAAAAAATTGTTAATAAACGAATCTATTGTTGAGGGGTTTAAACGGAATTTTGATTTCTGTGATTTTCAATTTTTTTATGCTGAAAATACTGAAAAAGTTAAAAATAAAGATTTAAAAAATATTTTTCTAAATGATTTGTTAAAAGTTGATTCCTTAATTAATATTGACACTACAAAGCCAATTTTTATAGCAGAATTTAATTTCTTAGATGAAGATACCGCAAAATATTTTTCGGAAATAACATATAGGCAAGACAAAAACGGTAAAATGACTGCAATAGAGAATTATTATGCAAGTTCGAGTATGAGTTTTCAAGATCTTGTTATAAAAAACAGTAATTTTATACAATTACAACGTCCATTTCCATACTGTACTCGTGGTCCAAACTTTATAAGGAAAGGAACTTCTGATGGGCAAGAAATAAAAATTAAAGGAGATAAAAATCCTTACAGCCGAAGGATTTTTAAAATGAATAATAATTTACATAGGTTTTATAGGTTTGTTGTAGCTCATTAAAAAAACAAATACGGCTCATAAATAATGATGTTTGAGCTAAATACATTATCTTTGTGAGCTAAATAAATGGTATGGACGATAAGGCCTTTATAATAAAATATTTAAAAAAAAATCCCAATTTATCATCAAAAGAGATTTTTGAAGGTGTAGAAAGACAAAAAAGTCTTGCTACAATAAAACGAATATTATCAAAACTAATACAAGAGCAACTAATTGTTTCAACGGGTAAAGGAAAATCAACACGATACAACCTTTCGCCAGAATATAAATTGTTTGAACCGATTGATATTGAAAAATACTATGATAAAGAGATTGATGAAAGAGAAATTAAAGAAAATTTTAATTTTTCTATAATCTCTGAAATATTACCGAAAACTAATTTATTTACCGAAAATGAAGTTACGAGACTAAACGAACTACAAGAAATATTTACAAAAAATATTTCGGAATTAAGCGAATTAGAGTTTAAAAAGGAATTAGAACGACTTGCTATTGATTTGAGTTGGAAATCATCACAGATTGAAGGAAATACATATTCTCTTTTGGAAACAGAAAAATTATTAAAAGAAAGAGAAACGGCATCAGGAAAAACGAAAGAAGAAGCCGTTATGTTATTAAATCACAAAGATGCAATTGATTTTATTGTTGAAAATCCTGATTATTTATTTCCTATAAATGTATCAAAAATTGAAGATATCCATAGTGTTTTAACAAAGGAACTTGCTGTTGACAGAAATATCCGAAAAAGGAGGGTTGGAATATCTGGAACAAATTACAAACCTATTGATAATGAATTTCAAATAAAAGAAGCTTTAACAGGAATGTGCGATTTGATAAATAAAAAAGAAATTATCTTTGAAAAAGCATTGTTAGCCCTAATTTTGATATCATATATTCAGCCATTTGTCGATGGAAACAAGCGGACAGCAAGAATTGTAAGTAATGCAATACTGATAAATCAGAAGTATTGTCCGATGTCATTTAGAACTGTTGACAGTATTGATTATAAAAAAGCAATGCTTCTGTTCTACGAACAAAATAACATTTTTAATTTTAAGAAAATATTTATTGAACAATTTGAATTTGCTGTTAAAACCTATTTTTAGAAAGTAAAGATAAATGAATGAAAACGAGCTATAACACACGATATACTCCATGCCGAATTAGTCGTAACATGAACGATATTCTTACTAATTTAGCTTGTTGAAAAGAGAAAAATTAACCTAACTTAAATCTGCATGTAGCATATTGTAACTGTTGTAGAGTAATTTCACCTCCGCTTAGAATAAAAATAATATTTTAAATTAATTGCAAAGTAGTTTCCTGAAGCATCAATATAATCAATACGTCTGCCGTATTTATTTGTGTAAACGGTGTGAATAATATCGGTAAAGTGCATTTTATAACTTGCTCCAAAATGAATAATACCAATATTTTCGTTACGGTATTCCCAACCAATATTAAAAAGTAATCCTGGAATAACCCAGGATTTACGTTGCCCATAAAAACGGTTAACATAAATATCAGAGGGGTAAAACTCGATACCAATACCACCGCCAATATCCATATATATTTCTTTACTCAATCGTACAAATCCGTGAACAATAATTGGTACTTCGTAAGCAATAAATTTTAAACGTTGTTGGCTGGTATCGTTAATAGTTTTGTATGTTGTATCTGTTACTGATATAACGGTTTCTTTTGTTTGTAATATTGCATAAGCATCATAATTTCGGCGAATAAAATTTATACCTGTCTGCATTGATATACGTCTGCTGAAATTATGTCTTATTTCCATACCAAAAACATAACCTGCAGCTAAATTTACTTGATATTCAGAAGAATCGGTAAATTTTTGATTGTCGTTTTTTTGAATAAAATTTGTAGGAATTGTGGGGCTTATGGCAATGCCAAAAAATGTTTTTTTTCCAATATACTTATCCCTCTTTTCTTTTTTCGTTTTTTGTGCAAA
The DNA here is from genome assembly GCA_947311115.1 of uncultured Bacteroidales bacterium. Lineage (GTDB taxonomy): Bacteria > Bacteroidota > Bacteroidia > Bacteroidales > JAFGXI01 > DYMG01. The sequence continues at coordinate 16,268 of CAMZKE010000153.1, forward strand.
AGCAGAAAACGAAATTATTAATATTAATAATACTGTATTTAAAGAGTTAACTTTCATTTATCTTTTTGAATATAATCGTATGCAATTTCAAGTTGCTTGTACCAATCTTCGCCAAATTTACGAATTAAAGGTATTTTTAAAAATTTAAAAACCGGTGTGCCCAAATGTTTACCATATCTAACAGCTGAGCTGCAAATATCCCAACTATGGTAATTTACTGCTGTAAATTTTTTATATTCAGTCAGTCTGATAGGGTATAAGTGGCACGATATAGGCTTTAAATAATCAATTTTTTTGTTTTTGTTAGCAATTTCTATTGCACATTTTGCAATTTTACCTTCCATAACTACAAAAGCACATTCTTTATTGTTTATTAGTGTAGTTACTTTATCGCCTTGCTCATCAATCCACCAAAGTCCGTTTTCTTCAATTTCGGCAATACCTTTTTTTGTCATAAAAGCTTTTATTTTATTGAAGTTTTCTTCCAAGAAATCAATTTCATCATCGTTTAATGGCGCACCGGAATCACCTTCAATACAGCAACTTCCATTGCAAGCTGATAAGTCGCAAACAAATTGTTTTTCAAAAATATCGAGGCTAATTATTGTATTATCAATTTCTATCATTATTCTTTTATTAATGATTTTCCTGTCATCTCTTTTGGGTGCTCTATTTCCATAATTTGAAGTAGAGTAGGGGCTACATCTGCCAAAACGCCATTTTCCACATTTTTGTATTTATCAGATACTAAAATAAAAGGTACTGGATTTAACGAATGTTGTGTGTTTGGGCTTCCGTTAGAGTTTATTTCGTAATCGCTGTTGCCATGGTCGGCAATAATTACAGATTGATAGTCATTTTTTAATGCCGCAGTAATTACATTGTTTACGCAAATATCAACAACTTCAACAGCTTTTAATACAGCTTCATAAACACCTGTATGACCAACCATATCGCCATTTGCAAAATTTACTACTATAAAATCGTTGTTTTGTTCGTTTATTTCACGCACTAATTCATCTCTAACCAAAAATGCACTCATTTCAGGTTGCAAATCGTAAGTGGCAACTTTTGGCGATGGTATTAAAATACGTTTTTCGTTTTTAAACTCGGCTTCTCTACCTCCGGAAAAGAAAAAAGTAACGTGAGCATATTTTTCTGTTTCGGCAATTCGTAGTTGATTGAGTCCCAGGTTTGAAACTACTTCGCCAATAGTGTTTTTTACATTGTCTTTTCTAAATAAAACATTTATACCTTTAAAACGAGCATCGTACTCGGTCATTGTATAATATTTTAAAGCTAGAGTTTTCATTTCGTGTTCCGGCATATTTTGCTGGGTGAAAACTGTAGTAAGTTCGCGTAAGCGGTCGGTTCTAAAATTAAAACAAATAACAACATCGTCAGCTTCAATTATTGCTTCTGCTTCTGTGTTTATTATTGGCAATAAAAACTCATCGGTAATATTATTTTTATACGATTTTTCAATCTCATCAATAATATTATTTGTTTTTTTACCTTTTGCCAATGTGTATAAATCGTATGCAGTTTTTATTCTGTCCCAACGCTTATCTCTATCCATAGCGTAATATCTGCCAATAATACTTGCTATTTTTCCTGCCGAATTTTTTAAATGATTTTGCAATTCTTTTATAAAACCTGTTCCACTTTTTGGGTCAGTATCTCTACCATCAGTTATTGCGTGAATATATACTTTATTTAAATCATAATCTTTTGCAATATCGCAAAGTTTAAACAAATGTTGCATTGATGAGTGAACACCACCATCAGAAACTAAGCCTATAAAATGTATTTTTTTGTTATTATTTTTTGCGTACGAAAATGCTTCTTTAACTTCCTTTATATCTATAATTGAGTTATCTTCAATAGCTTTGTTTATTTTTACAAGGTCTTGATATAGAACTCGTCCTGCTCCAATATTTAGATGTCCTACTTCGGAATTTCCCATTTGTCCTTCGGGTAAACCCACGTTTAATCCATCGGTACGAAGTTGTGAGTTAGGATATTTTTTGTATAAACTATCAATAAATGGAGTGTTTCCATTGTAAATAGCATCTGACAGGCTTTTGTTTCCAATACCCCAACCATCAAGAATAATTAAAATAGCTTTTTTCATTTGTAAAATATTAGAATGCAAAATTATTCTTTTATATCTATTAATTAAAAGAAAACTGCATTAATGTTTTGTTTGAAAAACTTATTCCTGATATATTTCTCCGTAAGGGTTATAATCAAATGTGTTATTTGTTAAAATTGGAGTGGAAAGACTATCGATATACATTCCATAACCTTTTGCGTGAGCAATATAACTGTTTTTAATAGTTACGTATCCGTGTGTATTGTTAAATGTAATATTAGAAAATTTTGAATTATTATCGCCGCCGTATTTAATAATACAATTATTTATAATACAACCATTACTGGCTCCCGATTCAAAAATTAAGCCTGACCAATCGCCTGCTTTTTTATACGATTCGGCCGAAGTAAACGTAATAACTGAATCTGTTGTTCCGTTTGCAACAAGTGTTCCACTATTACCTGAACCAATAATAAACTTAGCACCATCTTTAAATTTAATGGTGTTTCCTGCATCAATAATTAATTTACTACCCGGGTCGCTGTATATATTTACAGTTCCTTCAATAATATATGGTGCTCCTACATAATGCCATTTTTTTGAAAATTCTTGTCTAAAATCGCCAGCTTTTACAAGAATTGGGCTTCCTTCAATAGTATTGTTATAACCAATTGTGTGTACATTGTTAACGTATAAACTAATGGCTTCGTTTGAACAGTTTCTAATTGTATTTCCGGTGAAACTATTAAATTTAGCATTGTTATTTAAATCAATACCTCTATTTTTAGAATATTCTATTGTGCAATTTTCTATTGTAATAGAACAATCGCTAATGTCGATAGCTGCGTTATCGCCGGTTAATCCGCCTGCATACATTATTTTACAATGTTTCATGCTACTGCTATTTGCAGTACCTGATGTAAATTTTATATTATTCCAATCTCCCTCTTGAGGATGATACTTAGCCGATGTGAAAATAATTGGTTTTGAGCTTGTTCCGTTAGCAATTAATTTACTTCCTTTTTGATGTACTCCAAAAATAATACTACTGTTTTCATTGAACTTAATAGTAACCCCCGGCTTTATAGTTAAAGTTGCTCCATCAACATATACGGTACCATCTATAGTGTAAGTTTTACCATCTTCCATTGTGGCATCATGTTTAATATCTGTTGTAATGATAGAACTTAAAGTATAGTCGGGAGTGTTTGTATTTTCGTTTTCGTCATCTTTTTTGCAGGAGAAAATTGTAATTATTACAAAAAAAGATACTAAAACAGAACGAAATGAAATAAAATTCATATAAACTATGTGTTGATTCAATGCAAATATAATATATTTTCTAACGCAAAAAACCTATAGTTATAAACATAAATATGTTAATATCTGATGTTATTTAAGATAAACTTGGTATGAAAATCATTATTTATAAAAGATATATTATTTACATTTGCACTAATGAAAGACCTCACAAAAGGTAAAGAATATAAGCTGATATTAATGTTTGCGTTACCAATGCTTTTGGGTAATGTATTTCAGCAGTTATATAATATTATTGATAGTGTTATTGTTGGTAATTATCTTGGTAAAGAAGCACTTGCTGCGGTTGGTGCATCGTTTCCTATTATTTTTTTATTAATGTCGTTAATTATTGGTGTTGCTATTGGTTCAACAATATTAATTTCTCAATATTATGGAGCAAAACAATACGAAAATATTAGAAAAGCTGTTGATACTATAAATATAGTTTTATTTGTAACAGCTATATCTTTTGGTATTATTGGTAGTGTTTTTAGCAAGGAAATTTTTGTGCTTATTAAATTACCTGCCGATGTACTTCCTGATGCATCAAAATATTTACGAATATATTTTATGGGATTACCTGCTTTTTTTGGTTTTCAAGGAATATCGGCAATACTACGTGGTGTAGGCGATTCAAAAACACCTTTATATTTTTTAGTAATTGCAACAATAGCAAATATTTTACTCGATTTACTATTTATTGTTGTTTTCAATACCGGCATAGAGGGTGTTGCTTACGCAACAATTATAGCTCAAGGAGGTGCGTTTTTAACCGCTGTAGTATGGGTAGGTAAATATAATAAATTGTTAAGTTATAGAATAATAAATATTAAGTTTGATAAAGAAATATTTATAAAAAGTTTAAAAATAGGTTTGCCTTCAGGTTTTCAAATGCTTATTGTTTCGTTGAGTATGATGGCTATTTATGCTATTGTAAATAGGTATGGTACAACTGTAATTGCAGCTTATTCTGCAGCACTTAGAATTGATTCGCTTGCAATGTTACCTGCAATGATGTTTTCAAACGCACTTTCAACTTTTGTAGGGCAAAATATTGGTGCTAAAAGTTTTGATAGAGTAAAAAAAGGTTTTATCTCTACACTTGTAATGAGTTCTATTTTATCGGTAATAATAACATTTGTAATTGTGTATTTTGGTGAGGCAATGATGAATATGTTTATTGATGATGCCGAGGTGGTTAGAATAGGTCAAGAGTACTTAGTTATAGTAAGTTCTTTTTATGTTTTGTTTGCAATAATGTTTACATCAAATGCTGTAATGCGTGGTGCTGGCGATACCGTAATTCCTATGTTTATTACATTAATTGCACTTTGGCTTGTGCGTATTCCTGTGGCATATTTATTTGGAATAGAGTGGGGCGAAATAGGAGTGTGGTGGTCAATGCCAATAGCATGGGCAGTAGGTATGACTCTTTCGCTAATTTATTATTCAACAGGTAGGTGGAAATTAAAATCGGTAGTTAAATAATGTTTACTTTCTTTCAATATATAAAACATGTTTTAATAGCCAATTATAAAGGGCATAATGTGCATTCGCCTTTTGTTTTTAATTTTATAAATAATATTTTAAGTAATGATGGTGAATTTTATTGTTTTGAAGAAATTGAATCTATTAGAAAAAAATTACTTAATGATAACAGGATTATCGAGATAAAAGAATTAGGTGCAGGTTCAAAAGTATATAAAACTAATAAACGTGTTATAAGTAAAATTGCAAAGACATCGGTAATTTCAGAAAAAGAAGCTAAACTTTTGTTTAAAATTGCAAATTATTTTCAGCCAAAAAATATTATTGAGTTGGGTACTTCCTTAGGTATTTCTACACTATACTTGGCAAATGTAAATAATACATCGCAGGTATATACTGTTGAAGGTGATAAACAGATATATAATATAGCAAATTCTTACTTTAATTTATTAGAACAAAACAATATTATATCTTACAACAACAATTTTGATGATAAATTACCTCAAATTTTAGAAAAGTTAGAAACTGTTGATTGTGTTTATTTTGATGGAAATCACACTAAAGATGCTACTTTGCGGTATTTTAATATGGTGCTACCAAAGGTAAATACTAAAACCGTTTTAATTTTTGATGATATTTATTGGAGTAAAGATATGTTTTCTGCATGGACAGAAATAAAAGCAAATAATAAGGTAAAAATAACAATAGATTTGTTTTGTATGGGAATTGTACTTTTTAGAACGGAACAACTAAAAGAGGATTTTAAGTTATTGGTGTGTTGATTGTTTGTGTAATTTGTGCATTCGAGGACTTAATTTATCATTATTATTTTGCAATTTTATTTGTGTAATCGTGGCAAATATTTTTTTATTCGAGATAAACCCTATTTATAAAGATTCATTTCATCAATATAATGCCAAACATTTTTGTGCAAAAAATATCGTACATCTTTTTTATCAGCAATAGCTTTACGAATAAAACTTGCTGAAATTTCAATTTGAGGAGCATCAACAATATGAATTCTATTACTGTTTTTATATAACGATAAATCTATTCTAGGGCGTTTGTAAACATATATATCATGGTTTTTTGCAATAATCTCATAATTTTTCCATTTATGGAAGTTTAAAATATTATCTGCTCCCATAATTATTGAGAACTCATGCTCCGGATATTTTTCAGCTAAATATATAAGTGTATCAATAGTGTACGATGGTTTTGGTAAATGAAACTCTATATTACAAGCTTTAAATCGGCTATCATCTTCAATAGCAGTAAAAACCATATTGTATCGTTGGGTTTCGGAAAGTAAAGTTTGTTTAGTCTTAAAAGGACTTTGCGGACTTATTACAAACCAAAGTTTTTCTAAATTAGTGTATTCAATAAAATAATTTGCAATTGCCAAATGCCCAATATGTATAGGATTGTACGAACCAAAAAATAAACCAACTTTCATTTATTTAGTAGTTTAATAATCTTTATACTCGGCAAGTGTTTGTTCGCTTAGATATTGCTTGAATTCTTTTGTAAGTCGTTGAGTAATGCCATTCATAATACATTTCTTAAAAGGACATATTGGCTTTTCTAAAGGGCATTCTTGAGTTGTTATTTCACCTTCAATAACTTCGTAAATATCTAAAAATGTAATGTCTTCGGGTTTTTTATTTAGTTTAAAACCTCCGTTTGGTCCACGTTGCGAAGTAACCATTCCTTCTTTAACAAGCCGTTGAAATATTTTAGCAACATGATGTTTAGAACTGTCCGTTTTTTCAGATATTTTAATAACATTAATTAACCCCTCAGATTGGGCAACTAAAATCATACCATGTAGTGCTATGTGTGCTGCTTCCGAAATTGTTACAATTCTCGACATTTTACTTGCTTGTTTTAAATAAGTACTTAATTACGCAAAATTATTAAATATTATTATTAAATTAAAATATGTTGCTATTTTATAATTGTTTTAAATAGTGGGGGAAGGAAATGTTTACAAATTTTACAGATTAATACAGATATTTTATGATTTCTCTAAAATCTAATAGGTTATTTTTGTAAAATAAATGTCTAGTTTTACCATAAACTTAAGCTCAATCTGTCATGCATTGCGAAGCTAATTATCTATAATTAATAATTTTAGTGAAAACAAAGAACCTCACCTGTCCTCTCCTAAAAGGCGAGGGACGCAACAATATAAAGTAATGCTAAAAGTGAGAGCAAATACTATAATCAACACCACAAAACTAAAATTATAGCGTCCCCTTCTCCATTTTAGGAGAAGGGACAGGGTTGAGGAGAAAACGCAACCAAAATAAAACCAATACGTAATAAACAAACATGAAAAATAATAGCGAAACAAGTTTATCAATGTTTTACGGAGCGTCAGCAAATATTCATGAAAAAGCCAGAGCTTTACGGAAACGAACAACCAAAACCGAACAAATATTATGGGCTATTTTAAGAAACCGACAAGTACTAGACCTTAAATTTAGAAGACAGCACCCTATTGATATTTTTATAGCAGATTTTTATTGCCATGAAATTAAACTTGTAATTGAGATTGATGGAGGAATACACAATAAACCGGAAAATATTATAAAAGATAAACAACGAACTTTACATTTAGAACTTTTGGGTATAACGGTAATTCGTTTTACTAATAATGAAGTTGAAAATAATATTGAAAATGTAATTATAGAAATTGAAAGAGAAACAAATAACTTCACCTGCCATCGCCTAAAAGACGAGGGACGTAGTGAATTAGAATAGTAGCTAAATAAGTAAATTTTATTTTGAAAAAACGAATTGTGAAAAAAACATGAAAGAATCATTTTAATAATAACCCACAAAACTAAAATTATAGCGTCCCCTTCTCCATTTTAGGAGAAGGGACAGGGTTGAGGTGAAAACGCAACAAAAACAATTTGTACATAACAAAACTTTACATACATTTACAAAATGTTAGCATTCGTACTACATAAAACAAATAAATACAAAAAAGATAATCAAGAGCAACAATATTTTGTTTTTGAAAAACAAACTTTTTTAGAGCATTTTGACGAAACAGAAACTCACTCTATTATATCTAATTGTTTAATAACAAACTACACGAAACCCGAAACTTATAATAAGCAAATATTAGATTTATATAAGCAAAAAAACACAGAATTATTTACCGAGCTAAAAGGCGAATTTTCTTTTGGCATTTGGGATAAACAAAAACAAACTTTTTTTGGTGGCAGAGATAGAGTAGGTGTTAAACCTTTTTATTATTATAACGATGATGACATATTTATATATAGTACTACATTAAAATATATAAAAGATTTTTTTGGATTTACAGAATTAAATGAGTATTGGATAGCAGATGCATTATCAGGTATTGTTTACGATAAAACCAGCACACAATTCCCAAAAATATTTCGTATGCCACCGGCTCATTATATAATTGTTGATAAAGAAAAGTTTGAGATAAAACGATATTGGGAATTAAAAGTAAACAAAATAGAAAACATAAGCGAAGAAGAAGCAATAAAACTATTTCGCGAAAAACTTTTTGAGGCAGTAAACTCACGCTTTTTCCCTCATATTACAGGAACAGAACTTAGTGGCGGCTTAGATTCTTCAGGCGTAACAAGCATTGCAGCAATTCGTGCAAAAGAAAAGGGCTCAAAACTATATTCATACTCGCAACGTATGGCAGATAAATATATAGGTAAAATACCACCATATAAAGACGAAAGAGAATACTCCGATTTAGTAGCAAAAATGTACCCAAATATTGTTCTGCGACCTATAACTGCCGAAGACCGTGGAATTATTGAACCAATGAAAAAAGTTATTGATATTGTGGGGGCACCAACCCATAATACATTAACATATTTATTTGATGAAATGTATGAGAAAATTCAGTTGGATAACATAAAAATATTATTGTCTGGTTTTGGGGGAGATGAATTTGTTAGTAATAAAGGAGTGTTTTATTTACAAGAATTAGCTGATAAAAAACAATGGGGTGAATTAAAAAAACAATTAAGTTGCAATTATTTATCACATATATTTATTAAATACTTTATTAAAAAAAATATTTCTTGTTACTATAATAAACAAATTATTAAAAAGAAAATTAAAAGCCAATCTAAAAAGATTTTATTAAATGAGGATTTTATTGTAAAAAACAAGATTAAAGATAGATTAGAACTTTTTTTTAATAAAAAAATAATTAACCCACAAAATATTGATAATAAACATTATATCCAAAACAGATTGGAAGAAACTTCTTTACTTAGTACAAATAATAATTTTGACATATCATATCCGTTATTAGATATTGATTTAATAGAATTATATATAAATATTAATTCAAAATATAAATACAAATTAGGTGTTAATAGATACTTATACCGAACAGCATTAATAAATATAATTCATACTGATATTATAAATAGAGATGACAAAACAGGAGCAACAGTGCCAAATATTTACCATAGATTAAATTCAGATATTAAAATAATTGAATATAAATCAAAGTTAATTAATCAATCGCTATTTAATCAATCGCTTAATAACATGAAAATATATATTGAAAATGATACATCTGTCAATGTAATACCTGAGATTTTACTCAGAACAATAATGTTAGAATATTATTTTAAAGAAAAAAATTAAGATATTATATACATAAATGCTTTTTTTTTTATAAATTTGTATTTATTTAATAAAAGTCTTATGGATAACAATAAACGAAATATCAAGATTTTAAAATGGGAAAAACCTAAAATAAAAAACTTGAAAATTACTAAAACTTTTGGTGGAGCAAATGCTACTACTTATGAATCTGGAGCTGTTTATCACTCATAAAATTTATAAACAATGAAAAAAATATTTACTTTTTTTATAGCAAGCCTTTTTGCTATAACAACATTTGCACAAGATTGGTTATGGACATCTTCTATATCAGGACAAAACGATGTGTATGTTAGTCAGTCTGTTTCTGATAATGCAGATAATCTTTATGTATATGGTTACTTTAACAATACCATTAATTTTGCAGGAAATTCCTACAATACTGTTGGAGATAAAGATATATTTCTAGCTAAAATTAATAGAGATGGTACTGAAGAATGGATACGATTTGGCACCAGTGACCAAAGAGATGTTCCTAGATATATGACTATTGATAATGAGCAAAATATTTATCTTTTAGGAGAAACAAAAGGTGATTGTATCTTTAATGGAAATACAAATAAAGATACTGTTTTTAATAAAGGTAATTTTGATGTGTTTATTGCAAAATACAGAACTGATGGTGAGTTAGTTTTCGCAAAAAATGCAGCTTGGGGTTCATCTATTAACAGGTCTATGTCAATAACTGTTGATACTGTTAATAGTAATATTTTAATAGGTGGTTCTTATAAGACTGAATGCATCTTTGGTATTGATGATGTTAATTCAACAGTTAATGATACCTTAAATGCTATTGCAAATAAAGGTATGTATGTAGCAAAATATGACACTCTTGGTAATTATATTTCAAGCTTCGATTTTGAAATGCCAAACGCTACTGGAGATGGTAATGTTTGGGGTGTTAAAACCTATAATAATGAATACTATATAATGGGTTTATACACTGATGATGTTCAATTAGGAACAAGCCTTATTAGTACAACATCTGGTAATTGGGACTTGTTTTTATACAAAACTGACATTAATTTTACTGAACAATGGGTTAGAAAAATTTATGGAGGCGATTGGGAATACGCTTACACTCTATTAGTAAACCAAACAGGAGTTAACCTTGCTGGTTATTCTGCAAGTACTGATTTAACATTTGAAAGTAGCACTCCTACTAATATAGTCTTATCAGGAATTAATCTTGATGCTTTTAATTGTAAGTATGATTTTAATGGAGATGTAGTATATGCTAAAGCACATATAGGGGGTGGAAATACTAAGATTTTCAGTGGGAATTATAAAGAAGATAAAGTACTTTATACAGGATTTTTTACAGACTCTTTAATTATTGGGAATGACACACTTCGTTCTAGTGGAGCAGGTGATAATAATGCATTTTGGTTTGCCCAAGATAATAACACTGGTGATGTAGATATCGCTGTAGCAATAAATGGTAATGGTGATGATGAATGTAAATCTATATATGTTGATAATTCAGCAAACATTTACATATCTGGTAATTTTAAATCAGAGCCACTCGTTTTTCCAAGTATTTATGGTGATAATGATACATTACATAATTCCGTACCCGGTTTCTATGATTTGTTTATCGCCAAATATGGCTGTCGTCCAGACATCTACCCAACATTCACAGTTGACACAATAACTTGCCCGGGCAGTAGCGATGGTTCTGCATCTGTATTTATTACTACAAACGGAACAGATACAATTGCTGATAATTGGACTTATTTGTGGAGCAATATTGATTCAGATAGTTTAATTGAAAACTTAATTGAAGATACTTATACTGTAACTATAACATCACCAAAAGGATGTCAATATATTGATAGTGTACTTGTAACAAATTATCCTATATTACAAACAAGCTTAGCCGATACATTAACATTAAATTGCGAAGCAAGCAATGATGGTGTTGCAATTGTAACACCAAGTTTAGGATATCAAGGAACAATAGGATATACTTATGCTTGGGACACAGGAGAAAGCGATTCTACTGCAACACAATTAGCAATTGGTGTACATTACGTAACAGTTCAAGATGCTTGTGGAACAACAACCCAAGTAATAGACACAATAAACATAGGACACATTCCAACAATGGAAGCACATATACAAACACAAAATGTAATTGTATTGTGCGATACAAGCAGTAACGGAATTGGCAGGGTAGATTATACCGATGGTAAAGCACCATATTCTTTCTACTGGGAAAATTCTAATACAGATACAACTTCGGTAGTTGCAAACGATTTAACAGTTGGTTGGCATCATGTTACAATTACCGATTATTGTAATGTGCCGCAAATAGATTCTGTAATGGTAGTAAATATACCAACAATAGGTTCTCAAATTACTAATATGCAAAATGCTACTTGTGTTGGTATGAATAATGGTTCGGTAACAGTAACAACATATAATGGTATTGAACCTTATGCTTATGCATGGTCAGCATCAACCGATACAACTGCAACGGCTTCTGATTTACCGGGAGACTCGCTTGTATATGTAACTGTTTCAGATATTTGTCATGAAGTAGTTGACTCGGTAGTAGTAGGTGTAAATCCTGAATTACAAATATCAATAACAAATATACAAAATGCTAAATGTACCACAACAAAAGATGGAAGTGCAGAAGTTTCTTTAACAAATGAGCAAGGTACAATAACCTATTTATGGAGTAATGATAGTACAACAGCAATTAACAATGCATTAGATACTGGTTATGCTTATGTTACTGTAACTGATATGTGTGGCGAAAAAATTGACTCTGCAGTTATTAATGTAAATCCTGAAGCAATCATAGGGTTTACTAACATTCAAAATGCAAATTGTGCAAACTCTAACGATGGTACAGCACAGGTATTCTTATTCAACGACCAAGGTACTATTACTTATCAATGGGCTACTTCAGCTAACGATACTTTAGATTTAAATACTAATTTAGCCGTAGGATATAATCTTGTAAGTGTAACCGATTTATGTGGCGAAAAAGTTGATTCTATTGAGATAAGTTCTAATCCTGCATTACAAGTATCAGCTTTAGCTGAAAATAACAAATGTAATTCTGATACAACAGGGAAAATAACTATTACAACAACAAACGAATTTGGAAATGTAGTTTATATATGGGCTAATATGTCTGATACAACTTCGTCAATAGATAGTTTATTAGCAGGTACATATTATTACACAGTAACCGATGCATGTAACGATACTATAAAAGATAGTATAGTAGTTACAAGCCCTGATGCTATAAAATATAGCAGTATTGTAACAAACGCAAGTGAGTTAGGTACTAATGATGGTTCGGCTGTATTAATTGTTTCCGGAGGAACACCAACTTATTCTTACGATTGGAGTAATGGTGCAATTTCTTACGAAAACACAAATATAATGGCAGGAACATATTATTACACAATTACCGATGCTAATAATTGTACAAAATCGGATAGTGTAGTTGTTGAAGCTGATAAATACGATATAGTTATTTTTAATACTTTCACACCTAATGGCGATGGCGTTAACGATGTATGGAATATTAAAAACATAGAACGTTTCCCTAACTGTAAAGTTAAAGTGTTTAGCCAATGGGGTAATCAAGTATTTGCATCTGATGGATATAGTGATGCTTGGAACGGAACAAAAAATAATACAGGTAAAGAATTACCGGCAGGTACATATTATTATACTATCGATTTAGGTAAAGATATACCAACCAAATCGGGTAACGTAAGTATAATGAAATAATAACTATTACAAATTAAAAAAATTATAAAGATGAAACGATATATATTAGCAGTTTTAGTGAGTGTTTTCTTTCTAACAAGTTTGCAAGCACAACAAATAGCATCATATAGTCAGTATATGCACGATCATTATTTGATTAATCCTGCTGCTGCCGGTGCTACCGATTTTATGCCAATAACATTAGCTTATAAAAAGGTTTGGACAGGACTTCAAGGGTCGCCTGAGTTTTACTCATTATCGGGTAATACAAAAATTAACGATAATATGGGTGTTGGAGCTAAAGTTTTTAATTATAAATCGGGTTTCGAAAATAAATTTGGGATAGATTTATCTTATGCCTATTCAATTAAAATTGGAGAATCTAACAGATTAGCTTTTGGTTTATCTGCAAGTTTGTATCAATTTTCGCTTGATAAATCTCAAATAACATTAGAAGACCCTAACGATAACACAGTAATGTATGCTACTGATAAATTAATTGTACCTGATGCAAATTTTGGTACTTATTTTAATGGTAAAAATTATTACGTAGGTATTTCAATTGCTCAGTTATTCGGTCGTAAAGTTAATATGATGAACACCGATTATTTAGAGCAACGTCAAGTACGTCATTATTATTTACATGGTGGTTATAAATTTGAAATTGGTGAAGACTATTCTATTGAGCCATCATTATTAATGAAATTTGTTGAAGCAGGAGAGTTTCAAGCAGAACTTAATGTAAAAGCTACATTTAAGAAAATTGCATGGGCAGGAGTATCATACAGATTAAACGATGCAGTAATACCAATGTTTGGTATTGAAATGGATAAATTTATTTTTGGATATGCATACGATATTACATTATCTGAAATGAAAAACTATTCGCAAGGTTCGCACGAATTAATGTTTATTTATAAACTTGGTTCTATAAAATCTGCAGCAAGTTTATAAATATTAGAACTTTTCTTCTATAATATAGAAACACCAAAGTATTAATTTACTTTGGTGTTTTTTTATGGTTATTTTTGAGCTTAACCCGGATTACAAGACTTTAGAAAAAGTAGCAAAAAATATCTAACTAAATTCTAATAAACACCATATTGGTGATATTCAGAATTTTACCAATTTAGTTAGATGGAATTATTCATACTTTTTTCTTTTTCAGAGACTAGACGAGGCGACAAACCATGTAGCTG
>CAMZKE010000154.1 GCA_947311115.1 uncultured Bacteroidales bacterium
TTATTCCCATAGCTATTGCTATGCAAAGAATTTTTACCTCAATAAAGAAAAATATATTCTAATTTATTTATAACGTACTTTGATATCAAGTTGGTATTAATTAAATTTATAAAAACCTGTTAGGTATAAAAGTTTATCAAATTTTAAAAGACTTCTTTTAAAATAGCCTCAATTTGTTCTCTGTTTTGAATACTTGATGTTGCCTTTACCAATTTACCATTTTTATAATACACTGTAAAAGGTAAGCCCATAAAACCGGCACATTCAGGTGCGTTTCTAATTACATGAGCATCAGGAATATCAAATTCCATATCCATAAATTTTACATTTGGATATTCATCTCTTAAATCTTCCATTTCTGCGTAAACAGGCACACACATAGGTCCCATACGTCCGCAACAAATCATTACATTCTCATTATTTTCAATTACTTCCTTGTGTTGAGCAGCCGTTTCTACGTGCTCTAAGTTTGTCATTAACATAGTATTAATATATTTAAATGTTTATATACGTTATTTGGCTTGCAAAAATATAAAAAAGCACTTTATAAAAAAGCATTTGTGAAAATATTAACACTTTTTATGTTATTGTACAATAGCTTTAATTTTTAATCTAAGCTCGTTATTTTTAGGGTCGTTTGTTATAATTGTAATGCTTTTGTTTTGCCTTCCACTCCTGCCAACTGAATCAAAAGTAACTTTAAGATTTTTACTTTCACCAGGTTTAATTATTTTTTCATCTATTTTAGCAACAGTGCATCCACAATTCGATTTTATTTTTCTAATAATTAAATTTGATTTTCCTTTATTTGTTAGTACATAGCTATGCGATTTTTTTACTCCGTTTTTTATTGTTCCAAAGTCGCAAATTTTATTATCAACAACTAATTTAGGTGCATTTGCAATTTGAGTAGGAGTCATTTTTGAAAAATCTTCTTCAATTGAAGCACTTACGGTAAGTCTAGTTCGTCCATTTGATTTGCCATTAATTTTCATGCTCACTTTGTCAATTACAAAACCCCAGTCATTCTTGATTTTAGCATCATATATAGCAGTTATTTTTCCTTTCTGTTTAGGCTTTAATATTTTAGGCTCTACCCATATTTTAATGTGTTTAGGTATTTCTGCAAAAGTTATACTCATATTTTTTTCAGATGTGTTTATTATATCAACAGAAGTTTGTTTTGTTTTTGTAGAATAAACTTTTGTAAAAGCTATGTGTTTTGCTTGAAGTCGTAGTCCCATAACTTCCTCAGGATATAAATCTTGGGCAGTTTTTTTTCGTGCAAGAACATTACCCTTAATTTTTAAAACTTTTGTTGCTGTGTTTGCGTTCGATTTTATAGTTATAGATTTGTCGAAAGGTCCCGGCCTGTTTCTTGGGTTGTAAGTTACAATTATTTCGCCGGTTTTACCAACTCCTATTGGTTGGCGAGGCCACTCCGGAGTAGTGCAGCCGCACGATGCTTTTACGCTACTTAGTATTAGTGTTGCTGTACCTGTGTTTTTAAATTTAAATACATAAGTTTGTGGACCTGCTTCTTCATTAAATGTTCCAAAATTATGAAATTCTTTATCAAAAGAAATTTCAGCTTTTTTTGTCTGTGCATTTGTGTTAAAAAAGAATGCAAAACTTAGTAATAATAGTAGTATTCTGTTCATAGCAATATAATTTTATAACAAATCTAAACAATATAAATGTGTTATAGGTATGACAAATATCATATTATGGTTTTGCTTAACAAATATTAACAAGCTATAGGTCTAATTTTAGCACAAAGATAATACTTATGCACTAAGCCTAAAATTGACCTTTAGGTTGGTATAATTATAAACAAATGCTTATAGTGTGGCGTGAAAAAGCTATTGAATTTTAATTCGTCATAGTCTCACTTAGAATGAGACCCTGATTTTTATTGTCCTATAATTCAAAAATAAAATCAAAAAATAAGCTACTAGTAAAAATAAAATTATAATTTTGTATAACCAAATGTGTAGAACAATAGAACATACAGTTAATATTCAGTCAAACTACAATATTGTCCAGATTTAGAGGCAGTGCCTCCAAATTTAAGTCCCCCTTTTTTACCTTTTTAATATTAATTAATTTATTATAATGATAGAATTTGATAAAATAGTACCAAAATTAACGGCTTTTAGCCCGGGAGCCGGTTGAGGTTGTAAAATATCGCCGCAAGATTTAAATACAATATTAAAATCGGATATTGTATATGAGAGCGACCCGAATCTATTGGTAGGAAACGATAAAAGAGACGATGCTGCAGTATTTGACCTTGGCGATGGCAAATCAGTTATAAGCACAACCGACTTTTTTACACCAATAGTTGACGACCCATACGATTTTGGTAGAATAGCTTCTGTAAATGCCATTAGCGATATTTATGCAATGGGAGGTAAGCCTATTATGGCAATTGCTATACTTGGGTGGCCTGTTGATAAATTGCCTTTAGAAACAGCTAATAAGGTTTTAGAAGGTGCAAGGAATATTTGTAACGAAGCAGGAATTACACTTGCCGGAGGACATAGTATTGAAATTGGAGACCCTGTTTTTGGTTTATCGGTAACCGGAATTATTGATACTGCAAAAGTAAAGCAAAACTCAGGAGCAACAGCCGGCTGCGAACTTTTTATAACAAAACCTTTGGGTATTGGTATTATGGCTACAGCCGAAAAACAAGGTAAATTAGCCGATGAAGACCGAAAAGAAATTATTGAGTTAATGTCTAGTTTAAATAAAGTAGGTCAAGACTTATCTGATTTCGACTCGGTTAAAACAATAACTGATGTAACAGGTTTTGGATTGCTTGGACATTTACTTGAAATTTGTGAAGGAAGTAATTTAAATGCTATTGTTGAATATGATAAAGTTCCGCAAATAACTAATTTACACAAATATATAGAAATGAAAACTTTCCCTGGAGGATTGTTTAAGAATTATAAAAGTTATAGCGATAAATTGCATGAACTGACTAAAATGCAACGAAATGTGCTTTGCGACGCTCAAACAAGTGGAGGTTTACTAGTGGCTGTTGAACCAAGTGGAATTAAAGAGGTAACAGAGTATATGAATAAAATTAATCATCCGTTTTATAATATTGGAAAATTAGTTGAACGTGACGATAAGCCTGAATATATTACAGTAGTGTAATTTTTCCGAAAGATATAGCTGAATAAATTATTTGAAATAATTTGTTCAGCTATTTTACTTCTCTAACACTTTTTTCGCTTCAGAAACAGTAATTTGCTTATCATTAGCGAAGGCAACAACAAAAGCATCAGGGAAAATAGCTCTAATGCTGTCTTGCAGTTTTTTAGCTTCTTTCATTGTGTAAGCAGTACCTACGGTGTATTTATATCTTTCTGATGTAAACCATTCAGAAATATTTTTTAAACCTTCAAATTCTTGAGATTTAATATTTATTGGTTTAATAGACGATTTTATTTGAATTTTATAATTCACATTATTATAAGATGAATCATCGCTATTTTTTTTCTTTTTTTTCTTTTTTTTCTCTTTTTTGGGGTTGTAACCACTTTCGTCAACAACAACAGTTTTACCAAAGTCGAAAAGTGAATAATGTAAATAGCGTTTTGGATTTTCACGTAAGTCAATAAGCAGTTTGTCTAAATCTTGCGATGATTTGTTAAGGTTATTATACAACGAGTCATTATTTATTAACATACCCATTGTGCCTTCTCCACGTTCAATTTTTGCCATTATATTATAAACCGATTCCATTGCTTTATTAGCATTGTTAATGGTACTAAGTAGTTTAGATTTTGCTAAAGAATCGCTAACGCTTGATAAGTTTTTCAGAATTAAATTTATTTGTTCGTTATTGTTTTTTAAATTGCTTGTTATTGATTCAATATTTGTAAATATTGCTCCAAGCCTACCTCTGTTATTGCTTAATAAGCTATCTAACTCTGACGAAGTATGACGCAAAGTAGTAAAAGTTCTATCTAAACTGGCAAGCGACTTATCGATATGTGCTTTATTAGTAGCACTAAATATTTCGCGTACAACTTTCATTGCATCTTCAATACTTACCATTAAATCTTCAGCTTTTAATTTTAAAGGTAACATTTGGGCACTTACTTGTTCTTTTAAATCTTGTTCTGTTTCAGAAAGAAGTGTATCGCCTACGCTATAAAATATACTATCGTTAGAAAAATTTAATTGAATTGCTTTTGTTCCCATTAAATCGAGGCTGTATATTTGAGCTACGGTAGAATCGGGTATTTTTATATTTTGGTCTAACGAAAATTCTACTAAAACATTACCATAATTACCGGGAGTAAACGAAATATTTTCAACTTTGCCAATTTTATAGCCGTTAAGTGTAACTTTCGACGATATATTTAATCCTTCAACATTAGAGTATAATGCAAAATAATTAATTTTTGGATTGAAAGGATTGTTACCTTTCAGGAAATTTAATCCCCAAAATAGCAATCCGGAAGCAATTACAATTAATAAACCTACTTTTATTTCTTTTTTAATTTTCAAATTTCACTCTTTGGTAAAACAATTAACTACAAAAATATAATAAATGATAAGTATTTCAATAAATAACTTCAAACTTTATCCACAATTTTGATACTTGTTTTATAATTTTACAAAAAAAACTAATGCAAAAAATAGGTATTGTATCAGATACACATAGTTTTATAGATGAAAAATTAATTAACTTCTATAAAGATTGCGATATTGTTTTTCATGCGGGAGATATTGGAGATATAAGTGTTTACGATAAATTATTGAATAATTTCTCGGTAAAAGCAGTTTTCGGAAATATTGATAATTATGAAATACGAGAATTTATTAACGAAACAGTTTTAACAAAAATTGAAAATGTTAATATTTTAATGACTCATATTGGAGGATATCCGGGAAGATATAAGCCAAGTTTTAGAAAAATGATTGAGAACAATAAACCTAATATTGTAATTACAGGTCATTCGCATATCTTAAAAGTTATTTTCGACAAAAAATACAATCATTTGCATATTAATCCTGGAGCTTATGGTAAATCTGGTTTTCATAAAATTAGAACTGCTATACGTTTAGTTATTGATGGTTCAGAAATAAAAGATTTGGAAATATTAGAAATTGACCGATAAAACATTAAAAAAAGTAAGTAATATTCACAAAAAATGAATATTTTTGAGAAATAAAATAGAAATAGATATACATATTATGGATTTATCAGTAAAATATCTTGGATTAACATTAAAAAACCCTGTAATTGTTGGAAGCTCAGGGCTAACAAATTCAGTAGAAAAAATTAAAGAATTAGAAAAACACGGTGCTGCGGCTGTAGTCTTAAAATCGTTGTTTGAAGAACAAATACTTTTTCAAGCAGATAATGCACATGCAAATAACGACTACGATTATCCTGAGGCAGCCGATTATATAAAAGCTTATGCAAAAGATAGTGCTATTGCCGATTATTTATCATTAATAAAAGATGCAAAAAAAGAAGTAAATATTCCTGTAATTGCAAGTATTAACTGTGTAACAACAGGCGAATGGGTGTCGTTTGCTAAAAAGTTTGAAGAAGCCGGTGCTGACGCAATTGAATTAAATATTTCTTTGTTACCATCAAATATTGAGGTTGATAGCGCTACAAATGAAAAAAAATATTTCGATATTATTGATGCTGTTAAAAAAACTGTAAATATTCCTGTTGCGTTAAAAATGAGTCATTTTTCGGCAGGACTATCAAATTTAATTCAAAAATTAAGCTGGACAAAACAAATTGATGCATTTGTATTGTTTAATAGATATTACAATCCTGATATTGATATAAATACATTAAAAATAACATCATCAGGCGTTTTTTCTACCCCTGAGGATATTTCTCAATCGTTACGATGGGTAGCAATTTTAGCCGATAAAATTAAGGTTGATATTGCAGCCTCAACAGGAGTACACGATGCTGATGGAGTAATTAAACAATTACTTGCCGGTGCAGGAGCAGTACAAGTTGTTTCCACATTATACAAGCATGGTGCTTCGCATTTAGAGACTTTAATAAAAGGTTTAGAAGAGTGGATGACAAAAAATAATTATAAATCAATTGAAGATTTTAAAGGAAAAGTAAACTACGAAAGTGCTGATAATGCAGTTGCGTTTGATAGAGTACAGTTTATGAAATACTTTGGAGGAATTGAATAAAATATTATAAGATGAACGAATACAATAGTGTAATTACGCAAATAATGCAGGTTTCGCCAATAATGAAAATTATTAGAGTAAAACCTGAAGGTTGGGAATTTCCTGAGTATAAAGCAGGACAATTTGTGGCATTGGGTTTAGCAGGTACCGAGAGTCGTTGTGCTGACTCTACTGACCAATACCCTCCATTAGAAGACGAGAACAAAATTATTAAACGTGCATACTCAATAGCATCGAGCTCATCGCAAGAATATATTGAGTTTTATATAACTCTTGTACATTCCGGAGCATTAACTCCACGTTTATTTGACTTACAAATTGGTGATAAGCTGTGGTTAGGTAAAAAAGCTGTTGGTATGTTTACTCTTGATGAGGTAGAGCCTGCTCAAAATATTATTCTTGTAGCTACAGGTACCGGGGTTGCTCCGTTTATGAGTATGTTGCGTTCAAATGCACTTACTCGTACAGGTAAAATGATTGTTGTTCATGGTGCAGCAAATAGTTGGGATTTAGGCTATTCGTCAGAATTGGAACTTTTACAGTCTATGTTCCCAAATTTCCATTATTACCCAACAATTACATTGCCTGAAAAAGAGCCATCAGGTTGGAATGGTGATACTCGTTTTATTGAAAAAATATTAGACGCAGGTATTGTTGAAGAAAAATTTGGTTTAAAACCAATGCCTGAAAATACTCACGTTTTTTTATGCGGTAATCCTAAAATGATTGAATCGGTTACTGAAGTACTTGCAAAAGATAATTTTAAAGTACATAAAAAGAAAGATCCGGGGCAAATACATATTGAAGAATTTTAATCTGTTTGGGTTTAATTCCCTGTCCCTTGGGACGTATAAAAGAATAGTATTCCAAAACGATACCTCGTCCGCTTGCGGCGAGGAGATTCATTTAAAAAAAGGAGCATTTGCTCCTTTTTTTATTTATCCATTTTAACTAACTCGTTATATATTTTTACACAAACCCAAGCATCGGTAGCAGCATAGTTTTGTTGGCCTATTTCTAAATCTTCTTTTTCCCAATTTGAAAGTTGCTGAGTTTTTGATAAACGTTTTTTTAATATTAAACCGGTAAGTTTTCGTAAACTTTTATCGCCAATACCATATTGTTCAACAATTTTTTGTAAATCGACAAAATTATTAGGTGTAAATGCTTTAAGTTTGTTAAGAGCTTTAATATCATCGTGTACAGCAGCTCCAACTTTTATTATTTTTTTATCAGATAGAATAGTAAAAATATCTTCTATTAATTTAACATCGTGTAAACGAAATAAAAAAGCATCGTTAAGTGTTGATAATTGTAATAAAGCTACTTTGTTACTGTTTGATACACCTTTTATAAAATTTGGTTTAGTTTCTGTATCAAAACCTATAACTTTACTTTTTTTTAGTGTTTTTATTGCCTTAGCTACATCTTTATCAGATTTTATGCAATGAATTGTGCCATCAAAATTTACTAAAGGTAACTCGTTAAGCTCTGTTTTTGATATTTTTATTAAATTTTCTTTTTCTTCTTCTTTCATAATTAATTATCCCATTTTTGAGATACCCAACTGTCGCCTTTGTCAAATTTCTCTTTTTTATTTTCTTGCGATTGTTCATCAATTAACTCTTGACCACTAAAAATTAATTTATGCAAACTTTGAACAAGTATATTTAATCTTATTCCCCAGTATCGTCCAAATTCATCTTTAATTTCCCATAGAACATCATTCATCGAATCTTCGTTACCAACCTGATAAAGCATAATAAAATCTTTTAACGATTGATAAATATCTGCTATTATCTCGGCTAAATTTAGCTCAGCTCCTGTATCTACTTGATATGCTTCAATCTCTGGAACTTCAACAAAATCGTTGTTTGAAACCAATTTTTCTTCAACTTTATTGTTTATTAATGTCCAATCAATTTCGGTAACAAACTTTTCTACATCGCCATAAATTTGCTCTGTATCCGGTATTATTGTGGCTTTTTGATATACAAATGCCGATAATTTATGTAGTTTGTCAACAAAATCTTTTTTCGTAAAATTATCGGTAAGTTCAACTAAATTACACCATTCTGTAACAACGGCAACAAATTCTAAAACTTGTTTCGAATAAATAGGAGCAGTGTTAATATCGTTCATTTGTTTTTTATTTACAAAGGTAGAAAAAATATGTCTATTTATATTATGCATATTATTAATTATTGTTATTGATTTTTGTTAACTTTGCCTGCTTTTTAAAATATTTGCTATTAGTCTCATTTTATGAAGAAACTAGTTTATTACTTATTTTATTCTTTTGCTTGGTTTATTTCTATTTTACCAATGAGATTGCAATATATTATTTCCGATTTCTTTTATATTATAACCTACTATATTGTTAAATACAGAAGGGAAGTTGTTGCTTCAAATTTAAGGAATTCTTATCCTGAAAAGACCGAAAAGGAAATAAAAAAAATTGAAAAAGCATATTATCATCATTTTATTGATTTGTTTATTGAGGTAATGTCGATGCTCACTATTAGCGAAAAATCAATAAATAAAAGAAATAAATTTAAAAATATTGAATTGTTAGACAATTTGTATGAGAAAAATATTGGTGTAGTTGGAGTTGGAGGGCATTACTGTAATTGGGAATGGTTTAATTATTTAGAAACAAAGTGCGATTATAGAGGTTTAGCTATTTACAAACCAATATCAGATAAAAATTACGAGGTTTTTATGAATAGGGTACGTGAGAAATATGGTTCTATAGCCGTTCCTATGAATAATACTTTAAAACAATTATTAATACAGTTAAGAGAAGGTGAATTGCCTTTTTCATTGATGATAGCAGACCAATCGCCTGCAAAACATGAAACAAGTTATTGGACAAATTTTTTAAATCAAGATACTGCGGTTTATTTAGGTGTTGAAAAAATTGCTAAAAAATATAATCAAGCAGTTGTTTTTATTAATATGCGAAAAGTTAAGCGTGGTTATTACGAAACTACTTTCGAACTTATAACAGAAAAACCAAACGAAACAGCCGAATATGAAATTACAGAAAAACATACCCGTTTGTTAGAAAATTTAATAAATGAAAAACCTGAGTATTGGATTTGGTCGCATAAACGCTGGAAACATTCACGAAAATAGCTTATCTCTAAAATGAGTGAGTATATTTACTTAAAGGGACTTTTAATCTGTTTGGGTTTAATTTCCCGTCCCTTGGGACGTATAAAAGAATAGTATTCCAAAACGATACCTCGTCCGCTTGCGCCGAGGAGATTCATTAATTCAGTCGCATCAATATTTGGGGAATAAATATAACAAACAATCAGACTTTCTAACATTTCTTTTTATTATATTTTGTTTCTTGATATAAATTAATTTATAGAAATCTCCTTAAATAAATCAAAAAAAAATTACTATATTTATAAACTTAAACAATTACTAAATTTATGGCCGAAGGAAAAAAATATGGAGCATTTGCAGGAGTTTTTACTCCTTCATTATTAACTATTTTGGGTGTAATAATGTATATGCGACTTGGTTGGGTTGTTGGCGAAGCAGGACTGTTATATACTATTTTAATAATACTTATTGCTCACGTAATATCTGTTACAACCGGTCTTAGTATATCCTCAATAGCTACCGATAAAAAAATAAAAACAGGTGGTATTTATTATATTTTATCGAGAAGTTTGGGTTTGCCAATGGGTGGAGCAATAGGTATAGCTTTGTTTATAGGAACAGCTTTAAGTATTTCATTATATATTGTTGGTTTTGCCGAAAGTTTTTTAAGTATTGATGCAATAAGTAATTTTTTAGGTTTAGAGGCTAATATAAATGGGTTTAGAATAATTGGAACAGTAGTAATAATATTACTTGTGGTTATTGCTTTTATAAGTACATCGCTTGCAATGAAAATGCAATTTTTTATATTAATTGCAATAGCTTTATCGTTGGTATCTATTGGTTTGGGCTTTTTTCAAGACTCTGAGTTTCATTCAAATACATTACATAAAGTTGCAACCGGCGATTTTCCTTTAGAATATATTTTTGCAATATTTTTTCCGGCTGTTACAGGGTTTACTGCAGGTGTAGCAATGTCGGGCGATTTAAAAGACCCTAAAAATAATATTCCCTCAGGTACAATTTGGGCAATTATTGTTGGGTTTGTTGTATATGTATTATTAGCAATAGGAATAGCATTTTTTATTAAACCTGAATATTTAATTTCTGATAATAATATTTTAGTTAAAATAGCTTGGTTTTCTCCACTTGTTATTGCAGGTATTTGGGGTGCAACACTATCGTCAGCTTTAGGTGGAATACTTGGAGGTCCACGTATTTTGCAAGCAATTTCTAAAGATAAAATTACACCAAAAATATTTGGTAAAGGATATGGCGAAACAAACGAGCCAAGAAATGCTTTATTAATGATTTTTGCTATTGCCGAAGCAGGTATTTTAATTGGTAATTTAGATATTATTGCTGGTGTTGTTTCAATGTTTTATTTAGCAAGTTATGGCTTTATAAATCTAGCTTATGTATTAGAGAAGTGGGCTAGTACCGATTTTCGTCCATCGTTTAAAATAAATATAATATTTGGAATTATAGGCTTTGTTTTTGCTTTTGCAATAATGTTTAAACTCGATATGTTATCAATGTTTGCTTCGTTTGCAATTATTGGTGGTATATACTTTTTGTTAAAACGCAGACAGTTAAAAACTGAATATGGCGATGTATGGCAAAGTGTTTGGACTACTATTACTAGGCGTGCGTTGTCTAAAATGAATAGTAAAGAGATTGAGGAACGTAATTGGAAACCAAACATTTTACTTTTTACAGGTGGAACAAAAAAACGACCTTATTTATTAGAACTTGGTAAGGCAGTGGTTGGAAAACACGGTATTCTTTCAAATTTTGATTTATATGAGAATAAAAATTCTGATTTGCTATTTACAAAATACGAACAAAGGGTAAATAGTGATGATGATGTAGAGGGTGTTTTTACTCGCCGCCAATCATGTAATAATATTTATGAGGGAATTGAAATGATTTCTCGCACTTATGGTTTTTCCGGAGTAGAGCCAAACACCGTTGTAATGGGGTGGGGACGACAAAGTGAAAATCCTGTACAGTTTGTAAATTTAATAAATTCAATTGCTGATTTAGATTTGAATATTCTATTAGTTGATTACGATAAAAATAGCGGTTTTGGTAATAAAAAATCTATTGATATTTGGTGGCGTGGTTCCGGTAATCATGGAAATTTAGCATTAACTCTGTCTAAATTTTTACTTTTATCAGACGATTGGGAAAATGCAAAAATTCGTTTGCTTATAGTTAATTATGAAAATGATAAAGCAGGTGTAATTAGAAAGAAAGCCGATTCGTATTTAGAAAATTTAAGAATTGATGCCGAAGTTAAAATTATAAATAATGAAATAGAACGTAAACCGTTTTACGATTTAATGAAAATTGAATCGAAAAATTCTGATTTAATATTTCTTGGTATTTCTGAAATTAAAAAAGGAAAAGAAGCCGAGTTTGTTGAAAAAACAAATGCTTTAATGCATAAAATAGGTACAGTTATTCTTGTAAAAGCATCGTCGGTTTTTAAAGAAATGAACCTTGGAATTAATAAAACAATTGGTTCTGATAATAAAGAAATTTCTTTGGCAATAGTTAGAAATGAGAATATAATTACGCTAAATAAGGCTAAAAATAATGTTGTTTCGGAAGAAATACAGCATATTTACAACAAAACAATAGATATATTTAAAAAATATAATAGTCCGGTTTTCAATAAAATTACAAACGATAATAATAATCTTATTGAAGCTATAAAAACAAATACTCTAAAAACATTAGAAAATATTGAAAATGCAATAGGAGAGTACAGTAACGAGCAATATCAAAAAATAATAGCTCAAAATCATTCTAACTTTTTGCTTAAAATTAATAAATTAATAAATCTGCATATTGAAGAACAAATTGCTGTACAAAGCAATATATTAGATTCTAATTTACAAAAATATGTTTCAGAAATAAATACATTTTTTAAGTTTATTCCAAAGCATTTAATTATTAGATATTTGCCAGAAGATTTGAAGCCAAATAAAGATGATAGCTTTAGTATAAAAATGTTTAAATTCCGTAAACGTCTGCTATCTAACGAAAAAGGAAATAGGTATAAAGTTAAATTAAATAAAATTATAAATAAAGATTTGTCTTTAAAACGTCAACTGTTTATTTATCAGTTATTAAAAGATTTTGGTTTGGTTAATGTTCAGTTTTTAATTGAATTAGAAAAGCTTATTGTTAGTAACAATAATTTATATCAACAGATTAGTAATTTGCAGGAAAACAATAAGTTGGTAGCTTGTAATATACAAGATATTAAATTAAAAATAAAGCAAAATTTTATTGAATTATCAAATTTTAATTTAAAAATTGAAGATGGCATAGTGAAATTATATACCGATTTTTACACTAAAGAGTTTAATAAAATAATATCGTTTATCGATGTAATTAACTGTAATTCGCATTTGCCTGACGAAGAAAAAAATTATAATAGACAAATTAAACACTTAGATAAAAAGATTCTGGCAGTACCTACAAAGTGGGAATTTAATCAAACACTATTACATAATTCAGCTTCGGTTAAACTAATGCTTATGGCATTAACAAACCGTATAAAAAATATGTTAAACGATTTTTCTGCAGGAATGAAATTGTACATTAATGAAAATATTTTGCAAACATACGAGCTATATCAGCAAAGTTTAATTCATAATAATGATATATCAGATTTAGAACTTATTGATGTAAATGAAGTTATACACGGGTTCTATAATCAAGATGAGAAATTTATCCAAAGATTAACAAAAATAATATCAAAATTTCCTGCAAAAATTGAAATATTTGATAACGACGATTTAAACGATTTTGCAGATACACAATACGATGTAATTAAATCATCAAAAATTTCATCATTAATATTATTAGAATATATTGTTAAACAAAAAATATCGAACGATTGGGAAAGTTATTTGAGTACTACAAAAGATGATATTAGTAAATCGTTAAAAACAGTAAACGATATTGTTCGGTTGCTTAAATTTACAGTAAATCAAGAAAAAAATGCAGATGTTTTAGAGGTAATTGCACAACAAAAACAACGTTTACAACAAGAAATAGAGTTAATTGCCAATATTTCTGAAAATATTGTTGATAAAGCCCATAGTTTAATTTCCGATTTCCAAAATCAGTTAGAATATAACTCGTTTATAAAAACAGCTACCGATTTAAAACAATATATTAAAAAAGAAGATAGAGCTACTAAAAAACGTTTTTTAAGCGACAAATTAAAGCAGATAAATGTTTTTTATAAGAAAGTTATTACGCAATTGCTTTATGCTAAGAGTAATGCAGAAAGGTATAAGGGGCTAATTAAAGAACAAAACGAATATAATATTGTAAATTCGTTATTAGATTTTAATTCGTCGGTTTCGCCAAAAAGAAAAGTTATTGAGCAGTTGCCATTTTATTATCCGCAACTTTTTATTAATACAAGCTCTAATTACAATGAGTTTTGGTTTGGTAGAGAAAAAGAGGTTGAGCAGGCAGAAAAATCTATTGAAAGGTATTTTGCAGGTTATAAGGGAGCTATTGCAGTTACCGGCGAACCCGGTGCAGGAAAAAGCTTTTTTGTAAATTATATTTGTCGAAATTTTAATAAAGATGATGTTTTTATTATAAGACCACCTGAAACAGGAAGTGTAAATAAAATTGATTTTTTTGCGTCAGTTCAAAATGCAACAAATAAAAAAGCTAAACCTGAAAATATTTTTAAAGAATTGCCAAAAAATAGTGTGGTAATTATTGATGATATAGAATTATGGTGGGAAAAAACAATAGGTGGTAGCAAGCTAGTTGAATATATTTTTGAACTAATTAATAAATACAATAAAAAAATACTTTTTATTGTTGTTAGTAACGAGTTTGTTGCAAATGCAATTTATAACTTAAACGATGTGTCTGAGCTGTTTATTAACTTTATTAAACTTCAACCGCAAAATGCCGAAGTTATAAAAGATATTGTACTTACAAGGCACAAAACAGGAGGTTTAGAGTTTAATTATAAAAATAAATCGTTAAGTAGTTTATCGGAAATAGCCATTGCAAATTTATTTTTAAAGTACAGTAAATTTACTAATGGTAATATAAACGCAGTACTAAAGCTATGGTTGGCAAATATTATCAGTTTTAATAATAATACTATTGAAATTATAATACCAAATATTGATACATCGTTAATCGACGATATTGATATAGATAATTTGGTTATATTACATCAGTTTGTTTTACATAAACATCTTACAATATCTAAATTATCGCGAATTTTACGTGAAAATAAAGAAACTGTAAAATATAAATTAGAATTTATGTTACGTTCCGGACTTATTGAAAAACATAATAACTACTATTTAATAAATCCGTTTATGGCAGTTTATTTAATTCAGTTACTAAAAAATAGAAATATAATATAAAATTTAAGCTATGATAAATAACTCGTTTGGAGCAATATTATTTATTTCGGTACTATCGGTAGTTATAATTCTTATATTTTCGATGCTGAAAACTAATTTACCAATATTTAATATATCAATAAAACAAAACAAAAAGTTAATTAAAAAATTATACTTATCCGAAATCATTCTTGGAGTAATAGTAATATCAATATTTGCAGGTTATTTGTTTCATAGAAGCACGATAATGTTTGCTGTGTTGTTTTTACTGTTAGTGATGGTTATTATTTTTATAGGATTATTTTTCTTAAAAGATTATATAGCCGGATTAATTATTAAATCGTCGGCAACATTTGTTGAAAACGATATAGTAGAATTTGAAAACCAACAGGGGAAAATAATAAACCTAACAAAACGAGCAGTTGTATTGTTAAATTCTGATGGCGATAAAATATTTATACCTTACTCTAAAATAATATCGAATATTAAAACCATAAAAGGAGCAAAAGATACAATTAACACCGGAAGTTTTACAATAAAATGTAAAACCCCAGATGATATTAACAAACTTACAAAAACAATATCAAATTTTATAGCCTCGCTACCTTGGGTAAGCACTACATTATTACCTGATATAACTTTTTTAGATACAAATAAAGAAACAAGTAAAATTAAAATTACAGTTTATTATTTAGATGCAAAATATTTGCAAAAAATAGATAATTCGGTTCGTGAAATGTTTGAGGAGGAATAGTTTTTACAGATTGACTAGCTCTG
This sequence comes from uncultured Bacteroidales bacterium, assembly GCA_947311115.1. Lineage (GTDB taxonomy): Bacteria > Bacteroidota > Bacteroidia > Bacteroidales > JAFGXI01 > DYMG01. Next base: position 15,501 of record CAMZKE010000154.1, read on the forward strand.
TTTATAGTATAAAATAGTCAATAACAAACTTATTTAAAATAATTAGTGAATAAAATTAACAGAATAACTTGTTGTATTTTTGCAGAAATCAGAAATTATTAGTTTTAAATGGTAATCTTTTTTTAGAGCAGGAACTTGCTCATCGAAATAATATGTTAGGGTGTTTTTCTTTTTATCGTATTCAAATAGCACCCATTTTCCGTTTATATATCCATTATACGATTTAATTCCTGAGAAATTATCTGATATTTTAAAACGAATTTTATTATCATTAATAAACTTTGCACCTTCGTAAATATTTACAGGTTTTATTGTTGGTTTTATTGTATCGGCTTTAAGAGTAAAAGTTCCAAATTCGCTACTCCAAGCATAAAAATAACCTTCTAAAAATTTTGTGTCAAGAGCTACTAATCTACCATTAGAACGGTAACGAGCTATTACAATTTTACTATTTGTAATTTTTGTTTCAGGTTTCTTAATAAGCACTCTAAAGTTTTTATGTAAAGGAGTGTATTTGTTATGTATGTGATAATCTGTAGTTAAATTATATTGCTTTTTTGCAGTTTTATAATATTCGAAATCAAAATTGTCATACAATGCATTTTTAGGAATAAAAATTTTAATGTCATCATTAACAAAAGTATTTTCAGTATTGTATTTCATTAAAATACCTTTATTTGTATTAGTTTTAGTAGATTTATTTTTCTTTTTTGCAATAGCAACAAAATTTAATTCAGTTTTGTTTTCGTTCACATCTTTTACTATTATTTTAATATTAGCAGTTTCTTTATTAGTCAGTTTAATTATTCCGTTATTTCTTTGCGACTTATACAAGCTAAATTTATTGTTTGGTTCTATAAATAGTTTATGAATTTTTTTATGATTTTTCTTGTATGTTAAATAATCAATATGACTATTAACATAACGTTTTTCAGCAAAGTTGAAATTATCGACAGTAAAATTATATATTAATATGTTGTTCTTATATACACTTATATTATAAGGTGCAAATTTGTTTTTTACGTAATCTACATAATCGTAACACTCAATTCCAAAACCTGTATTTTCCCAAATATTTATAGTATCTGTTTTGTTTTTTGTAATAGGATAGGGTGTTATATCTGTTTTGTAATCAACGCTTTTTTTGTTATTGAGATTGTATGTATATAAATTTAATATTTTAGGTGTTTTAGTATCGGTAATTTTAAAGTTGAAAAGTAGCGGATTTACAGGGTGTTCGTTTTCTGTTTTACGTATTTCGAAATGCAAATGAGGACCAAACGAATTACCGGTATTGCCTGAGTAAGCGATAAAATCACCTTTCTTAAATGTAATTAAACCCTCAGGTATTTGTTCATCAATTTCATATGATTTATTTTTATATTGAATACTTTTAGAGTATACTTCTAACTCTTTATTATATTTGCTTATATGTGCATAAACAGAAGTAAACCCATTTTTGTGAGTTATATAAACCGCTTTACCATAACCCATTGTTTGTATTTTTATTCTAGATACATAACCATCGTCAACTGCAAATATTTCTTTTCCTATTCTACCTCCTGTTTTTAAATCAATACCAGTATGAAAATGGTTTGGTCTAAGTTCCCCAAAATTTCCAGAAATATATAAGTTTCCTTTTAAAGGGGGGGCAAAATTAGTGTTATTTATATCTTGACAAAGTAAATTTGTGATGTTTATTAATGTGAGTAATATTACAATAATTTTAGTCATATAAAACGCATTATTTGTACTTACAAATGTAGAAAATATTTGATTTAATAATCGAAACTTATTCATAAATAAAAAATATACCTTCAATAAAATTTGTATTTAAGTTAAAAGCATACTAAATTTGTATAAATTTATATAATGAGTGAAGGATATAAAGAAATAATAGAAGAAATCAGCAAAAATGCTGAACGAGTTGTTTCAAAATATCGTGATTTAGAATATAAATTTAATGAATTAAAGGAAAAAAATGAGAGTTTAACAGAAGAGTTAGAATTAGTTAAAAATACTAAAGAAAACATTGAAGTTAAATTTGAAAAATTGAAGTCTGCAAAGGTGTTTGAACATACAAGTAATGATGTAAAAGATGCTAAAAGCAGAATAAATAAATTAGTGAAAGAAATTGATAGGTGCATAGCTCTTTTAAATGTTAATTAAAGTTTATAAATGACAGACGATAAATTAGCAATAAAGATTAATATAGCGGATAGGTACTATCCTTTAAAAATAAATAGGGTTGACGAACATAGGGTACGTAAAGCTGCGAGTTTGGTTAATAATGCAGTAACCAAGTATAGAGCAGCTTATGACTCAAAAGATGTTCAAGATTTTTTAGCAATGGTTGCTGTACATTTTGCAACAACTATGTTAGAAACAAAAGAAAAACTAGAAATAGGAAACTTTTCTGACGACCTTAACGTAATAAATGATAAATTGTCGGCTATATTGACGCAAGAGTAGGTTCTTTAAAATATTAAAATTTGCCCGTATTATTCTTTGAAAATTTCTAAAAAATCAACACTAGTTTATTTGGAGCTAAGCTTGATAGATGTAAGGCAGGCCTCACTTCCGTTTCGGCGGAATCTCTTCGGAGTTAACAGTGGAAGCAAGAAATTATATCAGCCGCTTCACCCATTCTTGAAAAGGGTTTTTTTCAGGACTTCAAAGAGTTAACGCGGGTTTTTTTATGTGATTTTTTTGATGTGTATTTTACACGTCTAAAATAAAAAAAACAGATTATTTAAATTTTAATAAAAAAGAAAATGGAGATTTTAACAATTATTATTGCGTTTTCTGCTTTTGTTGTAGGAGGTTTTTTATCATATTTTGTATGGGATAAAGCTTTAGCATCTAAAGTTAAGAAAATTATTGCAGAAGCAGAGCAAGAAGGTGAAGTTATCAAAAAAGATAAGATGCTTCAAGCTAAGGAGAAGTTTATTCAACTTAAAGCTAATCATGAGAAATTTATTAACGAAAAAAATAATAAAATTTCGGTTAATGAAAACAGATTAAAACAAAAAGAGGCAAATTTATCTCAACGTTTTGAAGATGTAAAGAAGAAAAATCGTGAAGTAGATGCAATACGCGAAAACCTAACATTGCAGTTAGAAAGAGTTGAAAAACAAGCTAAGAAATTAGAGCATTCGCATAGGCAACAAGTTGAACAATTAGAACAAATATCCGGTTTAACAGCTGAAGAAGCTAAGCAACAAATAATGCAATCGTTAAAAGATGAAGCTAAAACTGAAGCAATGTCTTTTATTAACGACATTATGGATGACGCAAAGCTTGAAGCTACAAAATTGGCACGGAAACTTGTTATTGAAACTGTACAACGTGTTGGAACTGAGGCTTCTATTGAGAATGCGGTTACTGTGTTCCATATTGAAAATGACGATATTAAAGGCCGTATTATTGGGCGTGAAGGTAGAAATATTAGAGCTTTAGAAGCTGCAACAGGAATTGAAATTATTGTTGATGATACACCAGAATCTATAATATTATCGGGCTTTGACCCAATAAGAAGAGAAGTTGCTCGTTTGGCTTTACATCAATTAGTTACCGATGGTAGAATTCACCCTGCAAGAATTGAAGAGGTTGTAAATAAAGTTAAAAAACAACTCGACGAAGAACTTCTTGAAACAGGAAAACGTGCTGCTATCGATTTAGGAATTCATGGTTTACATTCAGAGATTATAAAGCTTGTTGGTAAAATGAAGTATCGTTCGTCGTACGGACAAAATTTATTACAACACTCTAAAGAAACAGCTAATTTATGTGCAATAATGGCAACCGAAATAGGTTTAAACCCTAAAATTGCAAAACGTGCCGGTTTATTACACGATCTTGGAAAGGTTATTGTTGACCAGCCTGATTTACCACACGCAATATCAGGAATGAAATTTGCAGAAAAATATAAAGAGAAACCTGAAATTGTAAATGCAATTGGTTCGCACCACGATGAAATTGAAATGACATCGTTATACTCGCCTATAGCACAGGTTTGTGATGCTATTTCGGGTGCTAGACCCGGTGCTCGTAGAGAGGTTGCAGAGTCGTATATACAACGATTAAAAGATTTGGAGGCCTTGGCTTTATCATATCCGGGAGTACTTAAAACTTATGCTATACAAGCAGGTAGAGAGTTAAGAGTAATTGTTGGAGCAGAAAAAGTAGATGATAAGCAAAGCGAAACTCTATCTTACGAAATTGCTCGTAAAATACAAGAAGAAATGACTTATCCTGGACAGGTTAAAGTTACTGTAATTCGCGAAACAAGAGCTGTAAACTACGCTAAGTAGTAATATATTTATAAAGTAAGAATCCTATAAAGTTGAAAGTTATATTTCAATTTTATGGGATTTTTTATGTTTAATTCGGATTGTTCATACATTTTTCTCTTTCTGAGACGAGGTGACAAACCCTGAAACTGTATATGAATACTGCAAATGGTTAGCAATAAAATATGAGGTGAAGAAAAATGTATATAAAAATATACTTATCCTAATTTAGGTGATTTTAAGTTTGAAATAATAGATTGTTTATAAGTGAATTATATAGTATATTATTGAATTGTATGAATAATTCGGGTTGACAATCAAAGATTATAGCAACAAAACATATAATTGTTAACAAGTAGTTTATAACATGTTAATATAATGTGAATAATCTTTTTTAATTAACTATAATAGAGTATCTATTTATAATTAAATTTGAATAAACATAAAACAAAACAAAATGAAAACTTTTTTTATCTTAACATTTACTTTGTTATTTGCTAATCTTTTTTCACAAGAAGATGTAAGTTTTACAGTAGATATAACAGAAGGATGTAGTCCATTAACAGTGAATTTCACAAACACAAGTACTGATACACAGTCAGGCTATTACAAATGGTTTTTTAATGATGGCACTCAACCTTTAATTGATGATAATGGAGGAACACATACTTATACAGTAAGTGGTTATTACAATTTAACACTTAAAAAGTTTAATTATCAAGACAATGAAATAGATAATTATACTATAGGAATAAGAGCTGATGGTATCGACTCTATTCAAGTTTCTACAGGTGCAGATGCTTGTATAGGCGAAAAAATATGGGTACAACCTTATGAAAGTGGTGCAAATGTAAATTTAATGCACATAAAATGGTTTTTTGGCGAAGGCGATACTATTTTTAGTAATTATACAGCATCTCATAAGTATTTAAATGCGGGAACATACAATATTGAGATGTATGCAGAAACTCAATGCGGTTTTGATACAATAATTCAGCAAATTGAAATAACAAATTCTGCTACTCCAATAGTTGATTTTGAAACAAGTGGATCTAATCAAGTTTGTATAAACGACCAAATAAGTTTTTATCCTAAATATCCGGCAGCTTCGTATAGTTGGGATTTCGACGATGGTGCAACCGATAGCTTACGTAATCCAAATCATATTTTTACCTTACAGGGAAATAAGAATATAACACTCACAACAACAAATATTTGTGGTAATTCAGCTAGTAAAAGTTTACTTCTTGAAGTTTCAAATAATTTACCTGCTTTTGCAAATTTTGGTTTCGATAATTATTCTAATTGTCCAAATATGCCAATCAGTTTTAGTGCTTTTTATACAGGAACTTATCAATGGACTTTTGATACAATATCTACATCTAACATACAAAATCCTAATGTTTTATTTGCAGATACCGGCGATTATAGTGTGCAATTAATACTAACAAACGGCTGTGGAAATAGCGATACTTCTTTACAAACGGTATCTGTTCATTACGACGAGAGTAATAGACCTTCAACATATATAAATTTCGATATTAACGGACCCGAAAGAGATACAATTCAGATATGTCCTAATCAGGAAGTAAGTTTTAGAAATAATACATATCCTTTATTGGGTGTTGATTATTTATGGAATTTTGGCGATGGTGCAACTTCAGCATTGTTAAAACCTTCTCATATATATAGCGGAAGTACCGGCTTATTTCAGGTAAGTCTTATAGCAACAAATCAATGTATGGGTAAGGATACAGCATATTTATGGGTAGATGTTAATAATAATACACAGCCAAACGGACAATTAGTTGTTATGCCAGATACAATTTGTCCTGGCGATAATGCAAGTTTTATCGATATGGGGTCTAATAGTGATGGCGAAATACCTCTCGGATATAATTATAATATCGTTTTTGGTGATGGTCAAACGCTTAGTAATCCAACAAGTTTTTCTGATAGTACTTTGCCTGTTTTTAATCATGTTTACAATAATGCAGGACAATATAGTTACACTTTTAGTTTAACAAACTCTTGTGGTAATAGTATTGGAGACACAGGTATTGTTGTTGTTACAAATAGTTATCAAAACCCATCGCAATATATGGTAATAAATAGTACCGACCCAAATTATGGTGGTGGCGAAACAGGGGTTTGTATTAACGAACCTGTGCAGTTTATTATTGTTGGAGGTCATACTTTTGAGTGGCATTTTGGCGATGGCACAATAAGTATAGATACAAATTTTGTTACTTACCATGCTTATGCCGATACAGGCTCGTATCAGGCTTTTGTTATAATTACAAATTCGTGCGGTTTGTCCGATACTATAAGTTCACCTGTTACTATAACCGGCTCATACCTTCCTGAAATGTGGTTTGATGTAAATGGTGAAGCTAATTGTCCGGGAGATTCACTTATTTTTAATTATGGTAGAGATGGTTACTTGTTTGATACATATACCTATGAGTGGGATTTTGGTGACGAAACTATTGGTAACGGACACGATATTGCTCATAGTTATTTACATACAGGCGAGTATAACGTAAAATTAAAAGTTACTAACGGATGTGGTTCGATAACAAACTTTAGGCATATTTTTATTGATGGTCCAATATTAGATTTTACTGTTAGCGATAATACTGTTTTGCCTAACGATACTGTTGTTTTTACTAATAATAGTACAAATTCCACAAGTTATTCTTGGAATTTTGGTGACACGCAAACATCTACAATAACATCGCCAACGCATGCTTATGAAAATTACGGTTATTATAATGTGTATTTAGTAGGCGTAAGTGCTTCAGGCTGTGTTGATACATTAAAAAACGACAGTATTATATTGGTATCTACCCTAAATGTTGACGCTGAAGTACATAATATTACTTGTAATGATGGTAATAATGGTGTAATTATTTTTTCTATTGTAGGTGGTACACCTCCTTATACTATAACTAATGATGAAAATTTAAGCACTACTGTTAATTTTTTATATTCTAATTTATCTCCAAATACATATCATTTTCATATTACTGATGCAGCAGGTATTGTTGTAAACAAAACAATTACAATTACACAACCTGCAGCAATTTCGTATTATGCCGTTACCGATTCGGTTTCTTGTGCAAATATTAATGATGGCAAAATTACATTAAATGTTTCGGGTGGCACAGCTCCTTATACATATAAATGGGCTAAAGAAGTTGGGTATCAGCAGTATGAACAATATAATAGTAATGCCAATCCTTTAGAAAATTTAACTACAGGATTTTATAAAGTTACTATTACAGATGTTAATGGCTGTACTAATAGTGCTGCTAATATAATTCTTGTTGACGGTAATGGTTCGTTGCCGTATTATGCTTATGGGGGTATTGATGCTTGTAATGCAAGTAACGGTTCTGTTACTGTACGTGGTAATACTAATGATAATCGACCTATTTATGTAGAATTTTGGGACGGTACTTCCGGGTATACTACAGACCAATATACTTCTGTTTTAGTTGGTGGTTTGCAAATGGGAATATACTCTGTAACAATAACAGATACTTCAACAGCTTGTGTATATAACGAACAAGTTGAGATAATGAATACAAATGCAACTTTTAGTATAGATGCAACATCGTTAACAAACGAATATGTGTGTGAAAACGATACTACAGGTTATATTGATATTCATATTAATGATATTTCGGGTACTAGTGGGAATTTTACATATCAATGGTCAAATAATGTTCCTGAATACAGAAAGGCAAATGGAGGTAAAACTATTTACCATTTACCGGCAGGTATATATAACGTAACTGTTACCGATAATAATAATAGTTGCCCTGCTGTTAAAAGTTTTGAGGTGAAAAGTTTAAGTGCTCCCGATATTATGTTTGATTTAACTGAACCACAATGTTATGGAGAATACACAGGAAAGATAAAAGCCATAGCAAACGATGGTGTTTCTAATACAAGTTATAGTTATTTATGGAATAATGGTGCACAAACCCAAGAAATTATTAATAGAAATGCAGGTTTATATTCTGTAACAGTTACAAGTAATTGGGGTTGCCAAGCAAATGCAAGTGTTACACTTAATAATCCACCACAAATGACACTTAGCATTAACAGCTCTAATGTAACTACTATTGGTGGTAACGATGGTGTTGCAAGTGTAATTGTTAATAATGGTGGTATTTATCTTGAGTATTTTTGGGAAGATTCAAACTCAAATCAAATATATAGTGGTTATAATAATTATATTGGAAGCTTATATTCGGGTACATATTACCTAACGGTTGAAGGAACATATTGTACTGCAACAGGAACTGTTGTAATAGAAAATCCAACATTATTACCAATAGATATAAATGTAAATGGTGACACACTATTATGTTATGGCGAAACAACCGAGCTTGAGGCACCAAGTGGTTATAATACATATCATTGGTCAACAGACGAAACAACTCAAACAATAACAGTAGGCGAAACAGATACTTATTCGGTAACAGTTTCTGATGGGTTTCAATCTGGTATAGATAGTATTGATATAACCGTTTCGCATCCGTATAACGACGAAAAAATATGTATGGTAACAGTTGATACAGCATCGTTATACAATATGGTTATTTGGGAGAAAACGCCAAATGTAGGAATAGTTTCGTATAATATTTATAAGCTTTTCGGAAGCCAGTATTTGCAAATAGGTTCGCAAGTGTTTGATGATATGAGTGTGTTTATCGATAGTTCATCGCAACCAAATGTACATGCCGACCGTTATAAAATTTCTATTGTTGATACTTGTGGTAACGAATCTAATTTAAGTCCTTATCATCAAACAATGTATATGGGTATTAGCGATAATACTTTAGGTGGTAACACTGTTATTATTCTCGATTGGGACGAGGCAATTGTTGATGAAGGTGCACAGCCAATAGATTGGTATTATATTTATAAAGGAAACACACCAAATACAATTTCTCAAGTCGATTCTGTTTCTGGGGTATTTACAGGTTGGAACGATTATAATGCAAATGGTGCATTGTATTACAGAGTAATATTTAATGCAACTCACGCCTGTATTCCTACAAGTGTTGATAAAGCTAGTGGTGGTCCTTACTCGCATTCTCTTTCAAATTTAGATGATTATGAGATTGAAACAGCTGTTGATAAACTAAATACTAATAACAGTATTTCGGTTTTTCCTAATCCGTTTAACGAAAAAACTACAGTCTCCTTCTCAGGTAAATATAAAACATTAAGTTTTAAATTGGTTGACTTTACCGGACGTACTATTATTAAAGTAAATAAACTACAAAAATCTGTTTATTTACTTGATGGTTCTAATTTAGCGAAAGGTATATATTTTGTTGAGTTTAATGCCGATAATAAAATTTACAGAACAAAAGTTGTAGTTGAATAGAGTTATTTTGTTTAAGTTTTGGCATAGCTTAATATTATGCTGAAATACATAAAAAACATAAGGCTTTGCTTTAGCAAAGCCTTATGTTTTAGTAGTTTAGAAATTGTTGATTTAGAACCTTTATCAAACCTGAATAAGATAGACATCTAATGATTTATTCGTGATAAAGCTAAACTTGGTTTAAATCCCTCTACTAAATTATTTAATCTGTTTGGGTTTAATTCCCCGTTCCTTGGGACGTATAAAAGAATAGTATTCCAAAACTATACCTCGTTCGCTTGCGGCGAGGAGATTCATTAATTTTACTATTTTTTCCATAAAAAAGCCGAGAATTTATTTAAAATTCTCGGCTCAAATATATTTATACTACTTCTAAAAATTATATTACTCTTTTAAAAGTTTATTCATTTCCTCATATTTAGGCATATTTTTAAGAGTATAGTAAATACCTTTTAATGCAGAAATAGTTACTTTATCTTTAGCATCTAGTTCATGTACTTTTTCTAAGTATGGTAATGCTTTTTTAAATTCTACTGTAGCTTCTTTTAATTTTGCATCGTATTTCTTTTGTTGTGTTGGTGGAATTTCATCAGCCTCTTTAACCATTGCTAAACCTTTATTATTATATAAAGCTCCTAAGTTATATAAGCCTGACACATAATTTGGGTCTATTTCAATAGTTTTATTATACATTTCAACTGCTTTTGTTAAACTATCTTGTTTTTCATAAATAGTACCAAGGTTAAAATATAAAAGTTTATTATTTGGCTCGTTTTTAGTACCAACAAGCAACATTTCTTTAGCTTCTTTAGATTTTCCTGCAGTAATGTAATAGTTAATTATCTCAACTAAAAGTGTACTTGATTTCGGATATAGCTTTCTACCTTTTTTTAATGTTTTAATATAATGTACAGTATCATTTTTTGCAAGATATGCTTTTGCTAAGAAATAATAATTTCCAGCCTTATCATCATCAGTTTTACCAATTTTTAAATTCTTTACTTCTTTAAAATATTTTATTGCTTTATCTTTTTCTTCTGCTTTCATTGCAGAGTGTGCTGCATAATATACAGAAAAAGTATCAACTGTTCCTCTTATTGCTGATAAAACAACGGCTTGTTCAAACAAATATAAAGCTTTCTTATAATCTTTCTTTTGATATTCAACAACACCTTGATTTGCAACTGTATTTGTTAGTACAGGTAAATACTGAGCATAAATAAATCCTAAAACTTCCTGATTATTATATCTTGTATTTGGGTCTTGTACTAATTTAATATACTTCAATCTGTCAAGGTTTTTATCAAAATCATAATCAGTTAATTTAGCATCTTTAATACAATACACTAAAGCCTTTTTATACGACTCAATAGCTTTTGGAAGAGGGTTTGCATCTAATTTATTGTAATATGCTACATTTTGGTCAGCCTCAGTACTTCTATCTGCTTTTTTATAACTATCAATATTATAAATTGCATGATATACTCTTGCTCTATAAAACCAAGACAAAGGGTCTTCTTTGGTTTTAGCATGAACTATAACTTGTTCAATTTTTTCTTTAGCATTATCAAACTCACCATATTTAATGTAGTTTTTCACGCTTGATCGTTTCGATGTTTGTGCATTAGCTGAAAACACAAAACCTGTCAAAACTAAAAATAAAAATATTTTTTTCATCTTATTCTGTTTTATTAATTATTTTATTGATGTTACAAAAAGTATTCCTTTTATTTATAAGTCCCAAAAATACTATTTTTTAATAAATAATTAAGCATTTATTTAACATACACATACAAAAACTATATTTTTGTTAAAATTTTTGAAAACAAAGTATAATGATTATATCAATAAAAGAATTATTAAACTCGGAAAACTACGGAAACAAAGTAAATGTAAAAGGGTGGGTTAGAACAAAACGAGGAAGTAAAAACGTTGCATTTATTGCACTTAACGATGGCTCTACTATTAATAATATTCAAATTGTAGTTGAAGTTAACGAGCAAAACGAAAATATTTTAGCAAAAATACATACAGGTGCTTCAATTTCGGTTGATGGCGAATTAGTAAAATCAGAAGGCAAAGGACAAAATGTTGAAATAAACTCAATAAAAATAGAGATTCTTGGCGAATCAAATCCTGATGAATATCCATTACAACCCAAAAAACATAGTCTTGAATTTTTAAGAGAAATAGCACACCTTAGGTTTAGAACAAATACTTTTGGTGCAATTTCACGCATACGTCATGCTATGATTTTTGCAGTACATAGTTTTTTTAATGAGCGAGGGTTTTGTAATGTACATACTCCATTAATTACCGCATCAGATGCTGAAGGAGCTGGCGAAATGTTTAGAGTTACAACACTTCCTGCAAAAGATGCACCCACAAACGAAGAAGGGAACGTGGACTTTTCTAATGATTTTTTTGGACGTGAAACAAACTTAACAGTATCAGGTCAGTTAGAAGCCGAACTTGCTGCAATGGCTCTGTCTAAAGTATATACATTTGGGCCTACTTTTAGAGCAGAAAACTCTAATACAACAAGGCATCTAGCCGAATTTTGGATGATTGAACCCGAAGCTGCATTCTACGATATTAACGACAATATGGATTTAGCAGAAGATATGCTTAAATATTGTGTTAAATACGCATTAGATAATTGCAAGGAAGATATTGAGTTTTTAAGTAAACGATTACAAGAAGAAGAAAAAACTAAACCTCAGAACGAACGTTCACAAGAATTAATTGAAAAACTAAATTTTGTTTTAGAAAACAACTTTGAAAGAGTTACTTATACCGAAGCTATTGATATATTACGTAACTCAAAACCAAATAAGAAAAAGAAATTTCAATATATAATTGATGGATGGGGTGCTGATTTACAATCGGAACACGAAAGATATTTAGTTGAAAAACATTTTAAGAAACCCGTTATTTTAATTGATTACCCAAAAGAAATTAAATCGTTTTACATGAAACAAAATGACGATGGTAAAACTGTTAGAGCTATGGATATTCTGTTTCCTGGAATTGGTGAAATTGTTGGAGGTTCGCAACGTGAAGAAAACTATGATAAACTTGTTACTCGTATGAACGAAATGGGTGTCCCTACAAAAGATATGAATTGGTATTTAGATACTCGCAAATTTGGAACTGTACCTCACTCAGGCTTTGGCTTAGGTTTTGAGAGATTAATGTTATTTGTAACAGGTATGGGTAATATTAGAGATGTAATACCATTTCCACGTACTCCTAAAAATGCTGAATTTTAATACTTACTGAACTTTCGCACCCAATATAAAGTACATACAATAGTTTTAAAATTTATCAAATGAGCTATAAATAGTTGTAATATTGATAAATATGAGAAAAAACAAAATAGTAATATAAATTTGATAGATAATGAGTCTATATATTGTCTCAAGCCTGTCTGGCTTGAAGACATATAATGAAAATTATTGGCATTTTGGAATCTTATACAAAAACACAGTAAAGATTTAATAAGCTGTAAATAAACATATAAACAGTATTTTTATAGCTACGCAAAAGCTTGTAAAACCTTAGCTTTCTAACAGAAAAATTTTCAGTTCTGCTTTTGCTATTAATTTATCATTACAAAAAATCTGAGCTTCAACAACACTTGCGTTAAAAACTTCTGCCGTAATATTTAGCTTAGTTTCAATAATATCGTTAAGTTTTGGTAATAAATATACCTCAAAATTTTTAACCGCTCCAATAAACCCTTTTTTAGGAATCTCTTTGTTAATATATGCATTATAACCTGTTCCTGCAGCAGCAGTTTGTGCCATGTTTTCTATTAGAGCAACTTCTTGCAACTCGCCGTTTTGTACAAAAATATTATCTGTAATTATTTTAAAACTAGTACGTACTTCTTTTTCCGAAAACGATAATAATTTATCAATCATTATCATTGGTTTACGTTGTGGTATTAACTTTGTTATTTCTATTTTATCCATAAACTAAACTGCCGTTAATAATATATAAGCATATGAGAACCTTGCACTTTCAGGACTCATAACAAGTATTTTATCACCTTTTTTAAGTTTCTTTGAGTTAAATAATTCTTCTAACATTAGATAAGCAGAAGCGGAACCAACATTACCATATTTAGTAAGATTTGTAAACCATTTTTCAGAACTTATTGAACAGCCAACTTTTGCTGATTCTTCAGCTATTTTATCTCTAAAAAATTCTGACGACATATGGGGTAAGAAATAATCTATTTCATTGGTTGTGAAATTATATTTATCAACAACACGCTTGATAGCTTTTGCTCCGTATTTAATAATATTTTCACCAAGTAAACGTGAATTTTGAGCTAATGCCATTACCGATTTCTCATTTATTACTTCTTTATCAAGCTCACGCCAAGGTATAAGCTGTCCTTTTCTATCAGGTATGCCACCTGAATACATACAGGTATCTAACTCATTAGCATACGAAATAATATCAACCCATTCAACCTTTAACGATAATCTATTTTTGTTTGGTTTATTCTGCATTAACGCAACAGCCGCTCCATCAGAAAGCATCCAACGTAAAAAATCACGTTCAAAAGCAATATAAGGTCTGTTTTTTATTTCTAAAAGCTTATCAGATTCTTCTTTAAAATTTTTAGCAAGCATCCATGCTGATAATTTCTCTGAACCTCCTGAAATAGCATTATTAACTTCTCCAAGAGCAACAGACATATAAGCATACTTAAATGCTAACATTCCGGAATTACAAGTCCCCTCAGGTGTAATAGCCTCTAAAGCTCTGTTTTTTAGTAGCCCCTGTACCATTTGAGCATGAGAAGGCACAATTTGGTCGGCAGATGAAGTTCCTAATGCAAGTAATTCAATATCTTGAGATGTAAAACTATTATCAAATAATTTATTTATTGCTTCTACTGCAATTTCTGAATTGGTATGAGTTGATCGACCTCCTTTTTCTAATGCATAATATCTAGTTTTAATTCCATTATTGCGTAAAATTAAAGTTCGAGCTTTTGAATTAATACCATTTATTTTGCCAAGATAATCTTCCATTTCATTATTTCCTATTGGCGAATTTGGAAGAAATTTTTCTAATTTATTTATATAAACATTTATTTTTTTCATTTGGGTTTATATTTATAATTTTAATAATGATATATCAGATATTTTTTTACTTGTAATAGGGTATAAAAGATAAAATATAAGCATAAATAAAATATGAACTATAGGTGAAATTGCAAAAATTAAAAACAACAAATAATTTTTAAATGCACGTACTAATAATAATCTTTTAGGGTTTTCCATTTCACCTTTTTTGATAATTTTATTAGCCCAAATTTTAAAAATACGTTTTGCATTTTGTTCTGTTATTTTTACTGCAAAATTAATAGGAACACCACCTATCGATACTACTTTAGATTGAAAATCTTCAAAATTATTATTTTCAAAAGCCGTTTTTATTAACTCACCATATTTTGAAGCATAGTTTATTTCTTTTGTTGATACTCCAGCTTCAGGTAGATTTTTATACGGTCCTTTTTTTGCAGTAAACATCCATTTAATTATTGTTAAAACACTAATTAAATTATTGTGTTTATCAATAAATACAATATTACCAACATGCTTAGCCCCAATTTCTTTTAATCTTTTAGAAATATCTTTAAGAGCCATTACCCACATATTTCGTGCACCTACAAGAGTTATAACTTTTGTATCTTTAAATATATGTTTATACTTATCATCTTGTAAAAAACTCCAAAAAGGAATTGATGGCGATAAATACCAAATTTGATGAGCTAAGATTATTAAATCGTAATTATTTTTTTCAAAATCAACTTCATTAATTTCACACTTAACCCCTAAAACACTTTCCGGCATTACATTAAAAAAATCATCTGATTTCCATGGGAAAGGATATGATTTTACAGGTTCTATTTCTTTGTATGTTATGTTGTAATCAACATTTTTTGCTAATGACGATAACAAATTATTGGAAATTTCTTTTAATTGACCTGACTGACTGTAATATATTACTAATATTTCTTTCATGTTGATTTTACAAAAGTAATCAATTAATAGTAATTTTTTAGCTAAATATAACTCATTTTAAAATGTTAATAATAATATTGGAGTTCCAAAAAAGTTTGCTACACTAATATGTAGAATATTTAATTTTTTTACAGTAACTTAGCAATGTAAATATTAATATAACAATGAGAAAATTACTTTTACTGCATATACTTATAATTTTCACCTACTTATCGGTATTTTCGCAAAATGAAAATTTTATATCGCTTGGAGCAAGAAGTGTTGGAATGGGTAACACATCGGTTAATTTTACCGATGTTTGGGCAGTGCAAAACAATCAGGCAGGTTTAGGGTTTATACAATCATCGTCAATAGGATTACATTACGAAAACCGATATGGCATAAGCAATTTAGGTTATAAATCTATAGCAGGTGCATTTAAAACTAACTCAGGAACCTTTGGTGTAAAATTTAATTATCAAGGATACTCAACTTACAATAATATTGAAACAGGTGTTTCTTACGGAAGAAGTTTTGGAGAATATTTTGCCGCAGGAATACAGATTGATTATTTACACACTTCTTTATCGCAAGATTATGGTAGTGCAGGTATGGCCCTTGCCGAGATAGGAATATTGGCAAAACCTATAAAAAATTTAATTATTGGAGCTCATGTTTATAACCCTACAATGAGCAAATATAAAGAAACTGTAAATACCGAACGTATTCCTACAATTTTTAAGTTTGGAGCAGGATATAAATTTGATGATGTAGCTTTTTTAAATGCAGAAATTGTAAAAGATATTGATTATCCTTTTATTATTAGAGCCGGAGTTGAATTTAATTTGGTTAAAAATTTTGTTGCTCGTGCAGGAGTTTCAAGTAATAATTCGCTTATAAGTTTTGGTGCAGGTTATAAATTAAAAGGCTTTCATATTGATGTTGCTTTTTCTTATCATTCATATTTAGGATATTCTCCTTTTATAACTTTGGTATATAATTTTAACAAACAATAAATGGGTAAATATTTTAAAATACTAATAATATTATTGTTTGTTAGCAACTTAAGTTTTTCTCAAATTGAAGATGGTAGTACCAATACTATTGAAACAATTATTGAAAATATTGCATCGAATATTGACGGAGAAATTGATTATACTACTTTATACGACCAGCTTATATATTATTATAATAACCCTGTAAATATTAATACTTGTAGTGCCGACGATTTAGAAAAATTATACTTTATAAATAATTTTCAGATAAAGCAATTATTAGATTATAGAGAAAAATACGGTAAAATATATTCTATATATGAGCTTCAACTTATAAAAGGTTTTAATAACGATTTAATTGCGAAACTTATTCCATTTATTAGTGTTGAAGCAGTAAATAAAAAACAAAATTTCAGTTTAAAAAACACCTTTAAATACGGTAAGCATCAGTTATTTTTACGAACACAAGGTATTATTGAAGACCAAGCCGGTTATTTTGTTCCTGATAGCGAAAAAACAGAAAGCAATCATTATTTGGGTAATCCGTATAAGATTTATGCAAAATATCAGTTTAAATTTTCAAATAAAATTCAATTTGGAATTACAGCAGAAAAAGATGCAGGCGAAGAGTTTTTTAAAGGTTCGCAACCAAACGGTTTCGATTTTTACTCGGCATACTTGCAAGTTAATAATATTGGAATAGTAAAAAAAGTAATTATTGGCGATTATTTAGCTCAATTTGGTCAAGGTCTTACTCTATATAGAGGATTAAGTTTTGGAAAATCAACCGATGTTGGAGGTATTTTAAAATCAGCTACAGGAATAAGAAAATACTCATCGAGCAACGAATTAGAATATTTTAGAGGTGGAGCAATAACTGTTGGTAAAAATAATTGGGAAGTATCAACATTCTACTCAAATCATAATATTGACGGTAGTATAAAAAAGGACACATCAGAAAGTAACGAAGAGTATATAAATTCGTTATACTCAGTTTCCGACCACGGTACCATTTCTGGAGTAAACAAAAAAAATGCAATTAACGAGCAAGCTTTTGGAACAAACCTTTCCTACTCTTTTAGCAAACTAAAAATTGGACTTACAGGAGTTTACTCAAAATACAGTCATAATATACAAGCATCAAACGATAAGGATAAAAAATTTAGTTTTATAGGAAACGACAACTATAATATTGGAGCTGATTATCAGTTAAGTTTAAACAGATTTTACTTTTTTGGAGAGTACGCAACAGACAAAAATTTAAACACAGCATTTTTAACAGGAGTAAATATAAAAGTTGTAGAACAAGTGTACTTATCAACATTATACCGTAATTATTCGGTTGGTTATGTAGGCTTATTTTCAAATGGTTTTGCCGAAGGTTCATCAACAAACAACGAATCAGGAATATATACAGGTATTGTTTATCACCCATATAAATCGGTTAAAATTTCGGGTTATTGGGATAGTTACAAATTTAATTGGATGAAATATAGAATTTATTCGCCATCGAATGGATTCGATTATTTTTTGAAAGCAGAATATACTCCTCTGCGCGATTTTATGGTTCAAGCTTATGTTCGTCAAGAAATAAAAAGTCAAAATATTAGCGACCAAGAAAGTGGTATTCAGAAAATTACCGATATAAATAAAATTAGATACCGTTTACATTTAGCATATAAGATTAACAGTAATATTACCCTTAAAAACAGATTTGAAGTAGTTACTTATAATAATGGTATTGATGAAAAGTCGAAAGGCTATTTATTATATCAAGACATTGCATACCGCCCACATAAAATACCTACTGTATTTTATACAAGGCTTGCATTCTTTGACACACACGATTATAATTCTAGAATTTACGCTTACGAAAACGATGTTTTATATTCTTTTTCTGTACCTGCTTATTACGGTAGAGGTATGAGGTATTATTTTATGATAAAACATACTATTATTAAAAATTTAGATATCTGGGTTAGGTTTGCACAAACAGTTTATACTGATAGAAACGTAATAGGTAGCGGATTAACTGAAATTCAAGGCAACCGGAAATCAGAAATTAAATTTCAAGTTAGGTACAAGTTTTAATCTGTTTGGGTTTAATTCCTCGTCCCTTGGGACGTATAAAAGAATAGTATTCCAAAACGATACCTCGTCCGCTTGCGGCGAGGAGATTCATTAAAAAACTGCTTTTTATACCTAATTTAGCCATAATGTTATTCCCTTGTTAAGCTTAAAATACCATTAATAATTGTTAACGGATGCGATGGGTTACCCGGAATATATAAATCAACTTTTATGTCTTTCAAAATACTCCGATTTATGGCTTTACTATCGACAAACAAACCACCACTAATAGCATCTACTCCGCAAAGTACAAATATTTTTGGTTCAGGAATAGCATCGTAGGCAATACGCAATGGACCAGCCATATTTTCGGTAATAGGACCTGTTAGCACAATACCATCGGCATGACGAGGTGAGGCTGTAAATTCAATGCCAAATCTGCCCATATCGAAATTGGCGTTTCCGGCTGCACCTAATTCTGTTTCGCAAGAATTATCGCCTCCGGCAGATACCTGACGTAATTTTAGTGACTTCGAAAAAGTATTTTTTACTTCCTTTCTAATGGCTTTTTTATCTACTAATATTGGAGCTGTTTCGCCTTCTTTTACAATTAAATTTTCTCTATTATTGGTCATAGCTGTCCGAAATAATAAATTAGGAAAAAAGCCAAACTTTTCCAAATTTTGAAGTACAAACTTTAAATAAAAAAATTATGGGCTTTCTTCCACCTCACAA
>CAMZKE010000155.1 GCA_947311115.1 uncultured Bacteroidales bacterium
CTTTTTTGGTCCAACAAAATTCTCATTATTACAAGATTATAGTAAAAAAGAATACACAGGAATTGATGAGTATTTAGCTCTAGAAAAAATTGTACCACTAGGTTGGGGCATTTTTGCTTGGGTTAACCAATATGCAATTATCCCTATTTTTAATTTTTTAAGTAGTTTTATTTCAAATTACGGTATTATAATTCTTTTACTTACTGTATTTATTAAACTAGTACTTTTCCCTTTAACGTATAAATCGTACACGAGTACAGCAAAAATGAGAGTATTAAAACCTCAGATTGATGAAATAAATGCAAAAATACCAAAAAACAAAGCTATGGAACGCCAAACAGCAACTATGGCATTGTACAAAAAAGCAGGAGTAAATCCTATGGGTGGTTGTTTGCCTATGTTATTACAATTCCCTATATTAATAGCTATGTTTAAGTTTTTTCCCGCATCTATTGAGTTAAGACATCAACCCTTTTTATGGGCAACAGACCTTTCTGCTTACGATTCTGTTTTTGAATGGACTACTCAAATACCTTTATTAAGCACATTTTATGGTAACCATATAAGTTTATTTACAATATTAATGACCATTTCTACCTTGCTTTATACAAAAATGCAAAACGAAATGAATACTGCAAATACACAAATGGCAGGGATGAAAACAATGATGTATATTATGCCAGTTATGTTTATGTTTATACTCAACGGTTATGCTTCTGGATTAACATATTACTACTTTTTAGCTAATATGATAACATTCTTACAAATGTATTTAATAAAAAAAACAATAAATGATGAATCTGTTTTAAAGAAACTTGAAACAGCAAAAACTAAGACTTTAAAAAAATCCCGTTTCCAAAAAAGGTTGGATGATATGGCTAAACATAAAATAAAAATAAGATAAACTTTATCAAAAAAGATATTCATTGGAAATAAATAATGCACACCCTATCTATCTTCCCCGCCCAAATAACCGAATTTTCCACTGAGAATTTAATAAAAAAACACACTACAAAAAGCAAAGCAATTTATTGGCTTTTAATTCTTGTAGTATTTGGTTTTAGTATTTCAATATTTTATATAAAAGTAGATGTTAATATTTATAGTAGAGGAATAATAACATCGGAGCAACAAACTACACAAATTGTTTCTCCTATTTTTGGTAAAGTTATTTATACTAATTTAAAAGAAAATAGTTTTATTACAAAAAGCGATACTATATTGAGAATTGATACAACAAATACAATAAAAAACATTAAAATTTTAAAATATAAAGAACAAAAACTAAAATTAGAAAATACCGATTTGGAATATTTAAGCAATCTTACTAAAAAAAGCAAATTGATAAAAAAAAATCTACAAACAAAATTATATAAACAAGATTTACAAAAATTTGCTTCTGATTTAAGTTTTCAGAAATCGGAAATATCAATAATTAGAAAAGAATATTTACGACAAACTAAACTCTTTAAAAAACAAGTTATTCCAAAAGCCGAATACGAACAAATTCAGTTTAAATATAAAAATGCAAAGTTAAAATACAATCAAATATTTAATACTCAACTTTCTACCTGGCAAAAACAATATAATGCAAACATTACCGAAATTGAAAACTTAAAAAACAGTTTAATTAATTTACAAAAAGAGATTGAAAAACACTTTATAATTGCATCTATAACAGGCTATATACAAAATACAAAAGGAATAAAAGAAGGCGCTAATGTTTATCCTAATCAAGAAATTTGCATAATAACCCCAACAACCGATTTAATTGTAGAAACATATGTTTCTACTTCTGATATTGGTTTAATTAAACACAAACAAACCGTTAAATTTAGAGTTGATGCTTTTAATTTTAATCAATGGGGAATGTTACAAGGTAATGTTTACGAAATTGCAAAAGACGTTTCTGTAAACGAAAATAGTTTACCTGTATTCAAAATACGTTGCAAATTAAACAACTCAAAACTATCATACAAAAATAATACCGTATCAATAAAAAAAGGAATGACTGTTAATGCAAATTTCTTTTTAACAAAACGTACATTAGCACAGTTATTTTACGATGATATTTCAGATTGGCTAAATCCAAATATTAGAAACAAATAATAATGAGCATATTTAAGCATAAGAAAATAAAAGTTAAACAACGCGATTTAATGGATTGTGGAGCTGCTTGTTTAATGTCTGTTTCGGCTCATTACAATTTACATATTCCTGTTTCTAAAATTCGCCAATATGCTAATACCGACAAAAAAGGAACTAATGTTTTGGGTTTAATTGAAGCATCAGAAAAGCTTGGTTTTGTTGCCAAAGGAGTTAAAGGAAATTACGATGCACTTTTTAAAATACCAAAACCTGCTATTGCTCATCTTCATATAAAAGATAAAAATTTATTACATTATGTCGTAATTCTTAAAGTTACCGATAAATATATCGAAATAATGGATCCGGGCACAGGTGAAATTACTCGTAAAACAAAAGAAGAATTTACAAAAGATTGGTCAGGGATACTGGTTATTCTTGTTCCGGGCGAAACATTTGAAATAAAAAATGAAAGAATTTCAAATATTTCGAGACTTTTGTTTTTATTACGGCCACATAAAACAGTAATGACACAAGCATTAATAGGTGCAGTTTTTTTTTCAATACTTGGTCTTTCAACATCAATATACATACAAAAATTAACCGATTTTGTTTTTATTAATGGTAATAAAAATCTACTAAATTTAATGAGTATTGCAATGGTAATACTCATATTAGTACAAGTTTTATTGGGCGTTTTTCAAACCGTTTTCACATTAAAAACAGGACAATTAATTGATGCTCGTTTAATTCTTGGTTATTACAAACATTTGTTAAAACTACCACAACGCTTTTTCGACACAATGCAAACAGGCGAAATAATATCTCGTATTAACGATGCTGTTAAAATACGTGCTTTTATTAACAATACACTCATAAGTTTAATTGTTAATATTTTAATAGTTGCATTTTCTTTTATGTTAATGTTTATTTACTCTTGGCAAATGGCTTTTATTGTTATGTCGATAATACCACTATATATTAGTTTGTATTTCATAACCAACAAACTTAATAAAAAAACCGAGCGTAAAGTTATGGAACAGTCCGCCGAACTAAAAAGTCATTTAGTTGAAAGTATAAATACGGTAAGCACAATAAAACGCTTTGGTATAGAATATTACGCAAATATTAAAACTGAGAATAAATTTATTCAATTACTTGAAACAGGTTATAAATCAGGCTTAAATTCGGTTTTTGCTAGTTACTCAACAATATTTTTCTCTCGTATATTCACAATTATTGTTTTATGGACAGGTTCGTATTTTGTTTTACGAAACGAACTAACACCTGGCGAGTTAATGTCGTTTTATGCTATTCTTGGTTATTTTACAGGACCATTAAATTCACTAATTAACGTAAATAAAACCATTCAAAACGCATTTATTGCATCAGACAGATTATTTGAAATTATGGACTTAGAACAAGAACGAGAAAACAAAATTGTTCTTACAAAAGAAATGTTAGGTAATATTGTTTTTCAAAATATTTCGTTCCGTTACGGTAGTCGTGTCGATGTTTTTAAATCGTTTAATTTAAGTATTGAAAAAGCTAAAATTACTGCTATTGTTGGCGAAAGTGGTTCGGGAAAATCAACATTAATTCATTTATTGCAAAATATTTATCCTATTACAAAAGGTAAAATATTCATCAATAATATTGATATTACGCAAGTAGATAATTATTCACTTAGAAAAATTGTGGGAGTAGTACAACAAAATATTGAACTATTTAAAGGTAGTATTGCCGAAAACATTGCTATTGGCGATTTCGAACCCAATATGAATAAAATAATAAAAATAAGTATGTTTGTTGGTATTCAAGATTTTATTGATGAATTGCCAAAAGGATTTTTTACCGATGTTGGAGAAAATGGTCTTGCTCTTTCAGGTGGTCAAAGGCAAAAAATTGCCTTTGCAAGAGTTTTGTATCGAAACCCAGAAATAGTAATTCTTGACGAAGCTACATCGGCATTAGATAGTGAAAGTGAAGATGTGATAATGAATGTAGTACGTAAACTAAAAAGCGAAAATAAAACAATAATAATGATAGCTCACAGATTAAGTACAGTTCTAAATGCTGATAGAATTGTAGTTATGTCGAAAGGAAAAATTATTGAAAATGGTTCTCATAATACACTATTTGAAAACAAAGGAAAATACTACGAATTATGGCAAAAACAATTACCTAAATTATAAATAACACCCAGTTGCTAACACACTGTATACGTAATGCGGGCAAGTTGCAAAATTAAAACATTATCGCTTTTCTTGAAGTATGTTTAAAATCAATAAAAATATGAGTTATAAATCCCGCACTACGCATACAGCTAGTCGTTAGCATTCATTAAAAAAAGAAAAATTAGACTTTAAAAACAGTAAAATTGCTCAGTCTTTAAAAATTGATTAAATTTGTAAAAAAGAATTAGAATGAAGGATAAAAA
>CAMZKE010000156.1 GCA_947311115.1 uncultured Bacteroidales bacterium
ATTACGACTTAACTCCCGAAGAAATAAAAGAAAACGATTACATCAATAAAAAGTATCAGGTAAGTAACCCTGAACGTGATTTATTGCAGCGTTACTTTATTCCAGCCAACAAAGATACAGGCGAATTTATGACTGCTACCGATATGATTGAATATATTGGAAATTACAGCTCAATAAAAGTAAATTCGGTGCAAATTGGTAAAGAGTTAAAGTTTTTAGGTTATAGGCGAGCAGTAAAATATATAGATGGAAACAATCGCTACGGTTATTTTATTATAAAATTAGAAAAAACAGAAAACCCTCTTACATTCTTACATACTTCTTCTACAAGTAAAGAATAATAAGAGATACAACTATGTAAGATTAATTATTTTAATCTTACATAAAATTACATACTTACATAGTAAATTTTCAAAAAAAAGTAAAAATGTAAGATGCTAATTTTTGTTCTCACATCAACTTACACAGTAAAAGGGGTTAAGTATTAGTTATTTAACCCCTAACTATGTAAGAATGTAAGAGAAAATCGCAAAAAAACTTTTTTTTACAAAAACTAAGTTTTTTCTATAAAAACTGATTTTGGCTGAATTAAAGAAAATGGGTGCAAAAGGGGTATTAATATTTTCGTTACATTTGTAAAAACTAAAATATGAAAATACAATATTGTTCCGATTTACATATCGAATTTCCTGAAAATAAAGAATATTTAAAGAATAATCCGATAAACCCAATAGGTGATATTTTAATTCTTGCAGGGGACATAACGCTTTTCAAAACTATAAATGAGCAGGATGACTTTTTTGATTATATTTCAAAAAATTTCAAATATCCATATTGGATACCCGGAAATCATGAATATTATCATTCCGATATTAATGAACTTAAAAACAAGGAAATAAGAAATAATGTTTTTTTAATTGATAATAAATCAGTTATTTTTGAAAAGAAAAATACGAAAATTATCTTTTCTACATTATGGTCTAATGTTAAAAGCAAAAATATTTTTGCAGTTGGTAGAGGATTAAATGATTTTAGAGTAATTAAAAATGACGGAAAAATATTTACGGTTGATGATTTTAATAAACGGCATAAAGAAAGTTTAAATTTTATTCAAAAAGAACTTGATAACAGTAATCAAAAAAGAAATATTGTTGTAACACATCATGTACCAACATTACTGAATTATCCAAAAGAGTATATTAATAGCTCAATAAATAATGGTTTTGTAACCGAATTACATGATTTTATTTTGAAAAATAATATTGATTACTGGGTGTTTGGACATCATCATAAAAATGTAAAAGAATTTAGAGCATAAAGTCGAACTAATGCAAAATAACAAGATAAAAGACATAGTATCTCTAATAAAACAAGCCGATGCAATAGCAATTTTTGCAGGTGCAGGAATGGGTATTGACTCTGGTTTAGAGCAATATAGAGGTGTAAATGGTTTATGGGAAAAAACTATGCGAATTGGCAATAAAGAAATTAAACATATTGATTTAATGTCGCATCAAGCATTTGATAAAACCCCAAAAGAAGCTTGGACTTTTATTGCATATTTAATAAACAAATACAACAAAACAAAACCGCACGAGGGGTTCAATAAATTATTAGAATTCGTAAAACATAAAGATTATTTTATTGTAACATCAAATATTGACGAACACTTCCAAAAAGCAGGATTTAACGAATATAAAATACTTGAAATTCATGGCTCAATATTTTACATGCAAAGTATGGATATTTTAGAAAAAGAAATTTGGCTTACACCAAAACTAAAATTTGATAAAAAAACTTTCTCCTTAAAATCACCAATACCTAAATGCTTAGGAGGTAAATATAATTGTCGCCCTAATATAATGATGTTTGGAGATTGGTTTTGGGTATCAACAAAATCCGCTCATCAGCAAAAGCGTTATACTGCTTGGCAAAAACAGATAAAAGCCAAATATAAAAACATAGTAGCACTTGAAATTGGTGCAGGAACCGTAATAAGAACAATTAGAACTGCTTCCGAACGGTTTGTGGCAGATAAATATCCGTTAATAAGAATAAACCTAAACGATTACAAAGTAAATCGGAATAACCATATAGGAATACAATCTGGGGCAAAAGATTTTTTAACAAATTTATAAAACAAGAATATGAAGAAAGCAGAATTATTAGAAAAACTCGAAAAGTTTGATTTAACAGAGCTTCAACTCTCAATGATTGAGGATATGATTTCATTAGAAATAATTGAAGAACAAGAAGATTTTACGCCTGTATTAGAGGATATTGCAGAAAAAATAACTAATGTAGAATATCCGGTTTTAGATATTAGCGATGTTGGTAATGAAATTGGAATAGCTGTTGGTAAATACATCAAAACAGAGCAACATAAACGAGAGTTTGTTAATTGCAAAGAATCCAATTATTAAAACTGCTACTTCGATTATTATTTTATCTTCTTTTTCATTACGTCTGAAATATATGGTAGAGCATGAATGGTGTTGTTAGTTAGTGCTTGTTAGTGCGTGAGTTATTGCTTGATAATACTTGCTAATGTTGATTATTTTGTTAATATGTTTTATTATAAAATTTATGGGTTGGGATTTGTTTTTGTTATTTTTGGAGAAAATATTTTAAATGATAGAATTTTATTATACATATTTTAAATCTTCATATAAAACAAAAATCAATCAATTATTAACTGATGTAAAAAGGTTATTATATCTTGAGAAAATCAATATTATTTCTTCTAAAATAATTGTATTAGATAAAAAATATAAAAGTTCATTAAACGAAACCGAATGGGATGAACTAAATAATCTAATAAATACTCTTCAAGAAAATAAAAATAAAATTTCACCATTACTCCAAAAATTTATTAATAAAAGAAATAAGAATAAAAAAAATAATTATTCATTTATTGATACGTTTGCTGGTTGTGGAGGATTAAGTTTAGGACTTAATAATGCAGGCTTTAAACCAATTTTGATTAATGAAATAGAGCCTAAGTATCTAGAATCATATTATTTTAATCACGATATTCATATTAGTAATTACCATTGTGGAAGTATTGAAGACCTAGTTGCAAATAAAGAATATATTAAGCAACAGTATAATGATATTGATTTAATTGTAGGTGGACCGCCCTGTCAAGGCTTCTCTATGGCTAATAGGCAAAGATTAATTGACGATCCACGAAATAAATTATATAAATATTTCTTAGAATTATTATCTATTTCCAGACCTAAGTTTTTTATAATGGAAAATGTAAAGGGTATGATGAATAAATCAAATGAAATACTTGATAACTTTCAAATGAAATTAGGAGGTGCATATTCTTTTGACATGGTTTTGTTAAATGCAAAAGATTATGGAGTTCCTCAAAACAGAGAACGTGTTTTTGTTATAGGAAGTCGAGATCAAAATCATAATGCAAAAGATATAATCGAAGGTATAAAAAGAAAAAAAGTTAAACGTTTCATACTTAAAGATGCTTTATTTGGTTTGCCTAAGTTAGAGCCCAAAAGGCAAAAAAATGCTAGAGGAATTGAAAATAAAAAAATAGGGTTTAAATTTTCTGCTAATAATATTAAAGCAAATGACTTTGTAGAGTTTATTAATAATAAAGGTAAGTGCAGGTATATTTCAAATCATATTAATAGGTACAATAATGATAGAGATATTAAGATATTTGAAACATTACCACAGGGTGCAAATTCTTTACATTCATCTATTAAAGATATAATGCCTTATTCTAGTAGAAATCATATTTTTAAAGACAAATATTTTAAGCTTAATGAAAATGAAATATGTAAAACTATTACATCTCATATGAAGATGGATTGCAACATGTATATTCACCCTAATCAGCCAAGGGGATTGAGCCCTAGAGAATCAGCAAGAGTTCAAACATTCCCTGATGAATTTGTATTTATGGGAGCAAATAATACTTGGTATGCTCAAATCGGTAATGCTGTTCCTGTTAAATTAGCTGAAATAATTGGAAATGAAATAATCAAACATCTAAAGTAATAATGAAAGAAATTACTCATTTAGAATTATTTGCAGGTATAGGAGGATTTAGAAAAGCGATTGATACTTTTGCTAAGGATAATAACTTCTCATCAAAGTGTATTGGCTTCTCTGAAAATGATAAATATGCAGTTCAAACATATAAATCAAATTTTAATACAATAGGAGAAGTAGAGTTAGGTGACATTTCTAAATTTACATCAAAATATGATAATATTAGCAACCTACCTAATTTTGACTTATTAACAGGAGGATTTCCCTGTCAAGCTTTTAGCATGATGGGTAAAAAATTAGGTTTTGAAGATAAGCGGGGAAATGTTTTTTATTCCATTATTGATATTTTACAAATTAAAAAACCTAAATACATTTTATTAGAGAATGTTAGAAACTTAAAAAATCACGATAACGGAAAAACTTATAAAGAAATAACAAGGTCATTAGAAGAAGATGCTGGTTATAAAATATCTTCTGATATATTTAATACTTCAAAATTTGGTCTTCCTCAGAATAGAAGACGAATTTTTATTTTTGGAATTAGGCAAGATCTATTAACAAAAGGATTTTGCTTACCTATTAACACTAATGATATTGAGAGTACTTTCAGAATAACTAAAAATATGAGTTTAAATATTTACAAAGATGTACTTGATAATTTATTAGAAAAAGATGTGGAAGAAAAGTATTATTTATCTGAAAAATTAAAACCAACTATATTATCAAATGGGACTAAAAAATTTAAGTCAAATTCGGAAATAAATCAAATGATAGCAAGACCATTAACTGCAACAATGGTCAAAATGCACAGAGCTTGTCAAGATAATTATTATTCAGATGAATTTTTAACAAGTAACCTTCCTAAAAAATATATTAAACAAGACATTTCAAAAGAGGAACAAGCTAAACACCGTATTAGAAAACTCACACCTACAGAAGCCTTTAAGTTACAGGGGTTTGACAAAGCCTTTTGTATAAATGCAATAAAAAATGGAGTTAGCAATCATCAATTATATAAACAGGCAGGTAATGCCGTAAGTGTTAATACTGTCTATGCGATACTAAACTATTTAAATACAACTTATAAAATATTTGATTAATGAAATTAGTAGTAAGTAAAATAGCAAAATTACAAGATTCGTTCTTTAAACTTAAGCCCAATGGTAGCCATGAAGCGAGTATTTTTCTTGATTCAGATATTGTAAAAAAAATAGATCTTGAAGCAGGTGTAAAACTTGTATTAAAAATTGATTTTGATAATATCTATAAAGGTTTATGCTTTGCATATTCATTTCCGAAAGACTTGTATAAAGAAAAAGAAATTTACAACCGTGATTTTAAGTGGTTCTCAGAAAAAAGTAAACTGATAGAAAAACTATTTAATAATTCAACAACAATAGATTATTCTATAGAAACAAAACTTCAATCTGGTAATAGATTTTATTTAATTAAACTAAAAACAAAAGTAGGGTTTAATATTCGAGATTTAATTATAGAGAATTATACAAAATTACTATTCAAAAGAGATGACGATGGAAACAATTGGCTTTTTTTAGATTATTCGCTGGAAAGTACTGAAGATACAGAAAGCATTGAAGATACAGATATTGATTATTCTATACAACAAAAAATATTTTACGGAGCTCCAGGAACAGGAAAATCATATAAAGTAGATGGAATAGTAAAAGAATTAGATGAGAAATACAAAGAACGTATTACATTCCATCCCGAATTTGATTACGCTTCTTTTGTAGGTTGTTATAAACCTATTTCTGAATATAATGAAGATAAAAGAGAATATGAAATTCAATATAAATTTGTTGCACAATCATTTACAAAAATATACAAAAGGGCTTGGTTAGATTTAGATAATCATTATTATCTAGTAATAGAAGAAATAAACAGAGGTAATTGTGCTGAAATATTTGGAGATATTTTCCAATTATTAGATAGAGGAAGTAATTATACAGTTTCTCCATCTAAAGAGTTAAAAGAATATTTAGAAGGAAAAGATGGCTTTAATAATAAGAATCATAAGGGTATTATTAACGGACTTAAATTACCGCCAAATATAAGTATATTAGCAACAATGAATACTTCTGACCAATCATTATTCCCTATGGATAGTGCATTTAAAAGACGTTGGGATTGGGAGTACATTCCTATTAATTATGATGAAAAAAATGCAGATGGTAAAGACAATATATCGCATAATTATAAAGTGAAATTATCTGACGATAAAACTTTTAAATGGATTGATTTTATTAAAAATGTAAATAGTAGAATTGAGGCTAATAAAAATTTAGGAATGGATAAATGTATTGGAAATTATTTTATAAAGCCCAAAAAAACAGAAATAAGCCTTGATGAATTTG
Source organism: uncultured Bacteroidales bacterium (assembly GCA_947311115.1). Taxonomy (GTDB): domain Bacteria; phylum Bacteroidota; class Bacteroidia; order Bacteroidales; family JAFGXI01; genus DYMG01. The sequence continues at coordinate 6,396 of CAMZKE010000156.1, forward strand.
TAAATAAAGCTATTTTCTATTTATGGAGTGATGTATTTAAGGATGAGGAAGATAATAGTATCTTTAATATTAAAGATAAGGAAAATGTTACATATGGAAATTTCTTTCCAATAAATGATAAAGCATCTAAATTAATAGAACTAATATTAGAGGAACTTGAAGTTAAGGTTACAGAAAAAAGTGAAGAATAATGAGATTTCTAATTGAAGGCGAAGAATATCCTATTTCGGAACTTGAAGAAATTTTTGAAGATTCAAAATTTTACAATCAGAGTCGTAATATTATAGATGGGACTATTACATCTGTTGGTTATTATCATTCATTTAAGAATAAAGAATTGGTATATCTATTACCCAAAGTCTTTATGAAAGATGGAGAACATACTGTTTTTGGAATTTCTAAGAAAGAGCTGGCAGTGCAGAAAATAGAATCATTTAAGCATAAAGAAGAGTTTAAGTGGGTTAGACAACTTTCAATTTATTTTTATAATAGTCTTCTTGAATATAAAAAAAGGAATATTGATACTATTCTTTTTGATTCATCTGAGACTTTTGAGCTAAATACTAATATCGGTAATAATGAATACTCTTACCTAGATCTATTGTTGAGTTTTGTAAATTTTTATAAAAAAAATAAAAATACAATTCTATTTAAAAAAATAGAATATCAATCTAATCAAGCAAAAAAAACTAAATGGGAAAAAACAATTAGAAAATCATTACCTATTCTAACAGCATCTAAACAACCCATTTATATAAATATCAGAACAATACTGTCCTAAATAAATTTTAGAGTATAAAACTATAACCTTTTTGTTGATTTACAAAGCAAAAACTATGTAAGTTCAAAAAAGA
>CAMZKE010000157.1 GCA_947311115.1 uncultured Bacteroidales bacterium
ATCTTACATAAAATTACATACTTACATAGTAAATTTTCAAAAAAAAGTAAAAATGTAAGATGCTAATTTTTGTTCTTACATCAACTTACACAGTAAAAGGGGCTAAGTATTAGTTATTTAACCCCTAACTATGTAAGAATGTAAGAGGAAATCTAAAAAAAACTTTTTTTTACGAAAACTAAGTTTTTTCTATAAAAATGGATTTCGGCTGAATTAAAGAAAATAGGTGCAAAAGGCACAATTTTTATTAACAAATAACAAACTTTGGCTAAAACCTATTTTATTAATTATTACTTTTGATATCAAATTTTATTACATATGAACTACAATAGTTTAATAACTAAAATTGAAGTTACGCATGGTATTTTACAAACATCAGTAACCAAAGCTATAAATACCGGCGCTACAATACGCAACTGGCTTACTGGGTATTACATTATTGAATTTGAGCAAAATGGAGAAGATAGGGCAAAATATGGAGATAAACTATTATCAGAAATATCAAAATCTATAAACATTAAAGGAATGTCTGTTACTAATTTAAGAATCTTCAGACAATTCTATAAAACATACCCTCAAATAGCAGAAATAGCTTATAAAATTCTTTCTAATATTATTGCTATTAAAGATAATGATGATTCTTTACAAATTAATCAGTCATTGACTGATGAATCTAACAAATCAATTCATCAGTCGCCGACTGATGAATTTAAATTACCTATTAAAAGGTTAATTGATAACTTAAAAGAAGTAAAACCTAAAAAATTTGGCTTATCGCCTAATAAACTTATTTCAAGCTTATCGTTTACTCATATTGTTGAACTTATAAAAATAGAAGACGAACAAAAACGTTCGTTTTACGAATTAGAATGTGCAAAAGGTGTTTGGTCTGTTCGTGAATTAAAAAGACAAATTGAATCCTTATACATAGAGCGGTCAGGTTTATCAAAAGACAAAGAAAAACTTTCTGAATTTGTAAACAATAAAGCAATTAAACTAAAACCGCAAGATATTATAAACTCTCCTTTTTCTATTGAATTTTTAGAATTAAGCGACAGAGCAATAGTAACAGAAAATGATTTAGAACAAGCATTGGTAGATAATTTGCAACACTTTCTGCTAGAAATGGGTAATGGCTTTTGTTTTGAAGCTAGACAAAAAAGAATATTAATAGACAATGAATATTACTTTGTGGACTTAGTCTTTTATAATAGAATTTTGAAATGTCATGTAATTATAGAACTTAAAACTGAAAAATTTACTCATCAACACGCAAGTCAACTTAATTTTTATTTGAATTACTACAAAAATGAAATAATGCAAGAAGGAGATAATCCTCCTGTTGGAATATTATTATGTACCGACAAAGGCGAAACAACAGTTAAATATGCAACAGCTGGCTTAGACAAAACTATTTTTGTGCAAAAATATATGTTAAAACTACCAACTAAAGAAGAATTAGAACAGTATATAAAATAAAAATATTTAATACGAGAAAAGTAACATAACGGCAAATTTATGACAGCTACTGATATTATTGAGTATATATCTCAACATAGTGCAATTAAATTAAGTTCGGTGCAAGTTGGCAGAGAATTAAAGTTTTTGGGCTACAAAAGAATACAAAAAAGAGTTAACGGATATACTGTTTATGGATATTCGGTGTTAAAAAATTTAGAAAATTTGTAAAAACACTAAAAATATCTTACTATCTTACTCTTTACATCTGAAAGGTAACGATAGTAATAGATAGACCGCAGTAAGATTATTTTTTTTCATCTTACTTTAACTTACTTCATCTTACTCTGTTTTTATAATAGAGTAAGATGTTCTTTTTTATCTTACTCTGTAAAAACTCAATAACAACAACGGATACAGAATAAACGAGTAAGATAGTAAGATAAAATCGCAAAAAAAACTTTTTTTTACGAAAACTAAGTTTTTTCTATAAAAACTGATTTCGGCTGGATTAAAGAAAATAGGTGCAAAAGGCACAATTTTTATTAACAGATATTAACTTTTTAAAACAACATAACCAATTAATTATTACATTTGTAGAATTACAATAATTAAAAATTTAGTAAATATGAAAACTTTTTTTACAAAACAACAGTTATTGCTAAGTATAGCAAAGCAAACCATTGTAGCAATTTTGTTGCTAATTACCATTAACACTAATGCACAAACAGTAATTTGGCAACAGCAAACATCTAATACAACAAATCATCTAAAATCAGTAAAATTTGTAGATTTTCAAACAGCTTATTCAGTAGGAATTATGGGAACAGCATTACGTACAACTGATGCCGGTAATAATTGGCAAAATATGAATGTTTCTACAGCTAACGATTTAAACGATGTGTTTTTTATAAACCCACAAGTTGGTTGGATTGTAGGAGCTAACACAACTGTATTAAAAACAACAAATAGCGGTGATACATGGAACACAGTTTCTATTCCATTTAGTGGAACAGTAAATACTGTTTTTTTTATTAACGAAAACATAGGTTGGATTGGAATAGATAGTCAAGATTCTGTGCTTTACACCTCTGATGGTGGGCAAAATTGGAACAAATCGCACATAAACGGCAATGACATTGCCAATATATATTTTATTGACCAAAACAATGGATGGCTAATAAACGAAGTAGCTATTTATAACACAACAGATGGTGGTGTTAATTGGAACCTACAAAAAAATATTGGCTCAATTACCGGAACTTCTATATTTTTTATAAACGACACTACGGGTTGGGCTACCGGAACAGGAAACAAAATTTGGCATACAACAGATGCTGGAACAAATTGGACAGAACAAACAACAGGTTTAGCATCGCAAGAAAATATTTATTCTATCAAATTTACAAATATAAACGATGGCTTTGCACTTGCATCAAATATAAATAACGGATATATTTTAACTACAACTGATGGAGGTGCTAATTGGCTTATCGACGACCAAACCTCCGACAAACCTTTATTAAGTTTAGATTTGTTAGATAATAACACAATCTATGTTGTTGGAAACGAAGGTAGAATATACAGAAAACAAGCTCATCAAGAAATTTGTATTGTTTTAGTTGACCCTATTACAGGAAAAAATAAAATTGTATGGGAAAAATTATATAACCAAGGAACTGCAAGTTATAAAATATATAAACTTGTTGGCTCAAATTATGTTTTTCTTGCAGAACAGCCTTTTAACGATTTAACAGAATATATCGATTACAGTTCAAACCCATCGGTTGTGGCTGCTCGTTATAAAATAACAACTATAGACTCTTTAGGTAACGAATCGGCACAAAGCCCATATCATCAAACAATAAATTTATCAACATCAGCAGGTACACCTGCCTCTACTGCTGTTTTACAATGGAATTCGTATGAAGATGAAAGTGGTGAATTTGTTCCGGATTGGTATTATATTTACAAAGGAACAACACCTTACAATATGGTGTTACACGATTCTGTTTCTGCTGCATTTATAAGCTATAACGATATAAACTTAACACAACAATATTATTATATGATTACAGTTAAAAAAATTGATGCATGTACTTCTGAAGGTTTAACAAAAACAACCGGTGGTCCGTATTCACACTCATTAAGTAATTTAGATGATTATGGATTTGGTACGTTTGTAGATAATAAATTTGCAACTAATAATATTAAAATATACCCAAACCCAGCAAAAAACAGATTACAAATTTCAATTCAAAATTCAAAATCAAAAATCCAAAATTTGATAATTACCGATATAACAGGAAAACAAGTTAAGCAATTAGTAATTAGTAATGAACAATTAATAATTGATATCTCAGATTTAGAAAAT
>CAMZKE010000158.1 GCA_947311115.1 uncultured Bacteroidales bacterium
ATCATAGCTGTCCGAAATAATAAATTAGGAAAAAAGCCAAACTTTTCCAAATTTTGAAGTACAAACTTTAAATAAAAAAATTATGGGCTTTCTTCCACCTCACAAAAATACAAAAAAATCTAATAAACCCTTATTTAAACAGATATTAGAATTAATACCTAATCATATATTAAAAGATTCGGTACGTATTCATGGTTCAGATAAAGGCTGTTCAACATATAAGACATACGACCAATTAGTCTCCATGACTTTCGGACAGCTTAATAAGTGCCTAAGTCTAAGGGAAATCAACTTAGGATTAAGTGTTGATGAAAAATTAATCAGAGACCTTAAATTAAAACAAAGCCCCGCAAAGTCAACTATGTCAGATGGTAATTCACAACGAGATTGGAAAGTATTCGAACATATTTATCTTGAACTTATCAAATACTACAAGGGTGTTTTCTCAAAACAGCAAGCTTACAAAGAAATTGCTGAGATTGAAGGTAAATCAATAAAACTAATTGACGCAACAGTAATGAGTGTTTGTTTAAACTTATTTGATTGGGCAAAATATCGGACAGCAAAAGGAGCCATTAAAATACATACAAGTTTGGATGAAAAAACACTATTACCTGATATTGTTAACATAACAGAAGCAAAAATAAGCGATAGACGAGGAGTTGATAGTTTTCGCTATCCGAAAGATACAATAATAGTAGATGATAGAGGGTATTTTGATTTTAAACTTTTCAAACTTCGGATAGATGATGGAAATACATTTGTAACAAGGTATAAATCAAACACTGTATTTGAATCAATTGAAGAACTTGACTTACCTGATGATAAGCAGCAAGAAATACTTAAAGATGAAATCATTTTCTTAACAGGAATACAAGCAAAACAAGCAGGCTTAGATAAAATAAAGTTACGTAGAGTAGCTGTAATTGTCGATAATGTAGATAGATTTACAAGAAAAGTGACTTCTAAAACTATAGTGATAATCAGTAATAATTTAACTTGGTCTGCTTCTACAATTGTTGAACTATATAAAAGAAGATGGCAAATAGAAACATTCTTTAAGTTGATAAAGCAAAATCTTCAAATAAAAAACTTTTTAGGAGTAAATGAAAATTCAAATAAATCCCAAATATTTATTGCATTAATAACCTATTTTTTAATTGAATTAATTAGAAGAAACATTAGTAAACAGAAACATAGATTTGGACATTTCGTAACAATAATAAGGGTTTGCCTATTGCAATACAAAATATTAGATTATGTTGCAAACGATATTAAAATTGTTGTCAAAAAAGCCAGAGAATACGATGTGTCAAACTTAGATGATAAGCAAGTAAAAATTAATTTCAGTACTTAATGGTTTTATCTAAACTCTAAAAACAGTGTTTTTAAAAAAAGAACACTTGATTTTCTGAATGTTACAACGTTAGAACTGTAAAGTTATAAAACTTTCGGACAGTTATGATTATTGGTAGATAATTTATAATCTTGGGTAAATTTTATTTTCTCAGGAAAGGCAAAAGCACACTCTCCGCAAAATGCACATTTTCCTAAATCAATACTTATAGGATTCGTTGAAATAGCACCCAAAGGACAAGTATTAACTAATGCTTGCTCATCAACTTTTTCAGTTGATATTTCAGGACGACCACGAAATGGAGCTCTCAATTTAACATTTCGCAAATCGGGAATATACTGTTTCCCGTTATGTATTATTACCTTAGCTTCTTTTATCATTGCAAAATATTTTTATAAATCGTTACCACAATAACTTAAATTATAACTTTTATTATTGATAGGAAAATCGGAAATTTCCACATTACGAAGCGATAACTCCAAAGCTTTCCAATTGTGCATTGAAGGGTCTTTTATTTTATAATGCAATAAATTCCCTGACGAATCGGTTATCGCACAATGACAGACTTCACCCCGCCAAGCTTCGTTAAGCGAAATAGCAAAACTATTGGGTTTCAACTGTAAATTGTATTGAGGTGATTTGCTGTTTTGAATATCGAAATTATAATTTGCTAATACATTACGAATCCATGCAATAGATTTTCGAATCTCTTTTTTCTTCAATAAAAACCGAGCAAAAACATCGCCTTTTTTAACACAAATACTTTCAATAGGGAATTTTTGAAACGCAATATTTGGATGACTTACACGAACATCTCTTTCAATTCCTGACATACGTGCTGACAAACCAACAGTGCCTAACAATTCGGCTTGTTTTTGGGTTACCGTGCCCACATAATCGAAACGATTTTGAATACTTGGCAAACGATAGGTTAAGTCAGCCATTTCTTCAAACTGTTTTTCAAATTTTGTTAAAACGCTTAATAATTCAGTTTTTAACTCCTCGGTAAAAGGAAGATACGAGCCGGCAGGTCGTATTAAACTTTTCCCAAAACGATTACCACACCATGCTTGTGTAAAATTGATAATTCCTGTTCGTAAAATGCCAAAAACATTGGCTCCCAAATGATATGCCGCATCAACACAAAGAGCTCCAATATCGCCAGTATGAATAGCAATACGCTCTAATTCCAAAGCTAAACTTCTTTCAATTTCCAGTTGTTCCGGAACACTAACATCTGATAGAGCTTCAATATTTCTTACAAAAGCTAAGCTATGACCAATAACAGTATCCCCTGCAATATTTTCGGATAAAAGTGAGCGTTGCAAATTATTTTTTTTATTGATAAACAACTGCTCAACACCTCTATGTTGCCAACCTAGTTGAATTTCGAGATGCAATACATTTTCGCCATTACAAATAAACCGAAAATGCCCGGGCTCAATAATTCCCGCATGAATAGGCCCTACACCTACCTCGTGCAACTCTTCACTTTTAATAGAATAAAAAGGATAATCGTTTATCTGCATTTTTGTATTTGCCCTATTATGAGCAAAACGAACCGGTTTTTGCCATGGGTGATTTTTAAATTCTATCCCAAAGTTTTCGTGTATTTCTCTTTCAAAAATATGAAGTGCAAGAATCTGTTTTGTTAGCGATGCTAACTCTTGTTTTTCATCAGCTTTTAATAAATGAGAAAGCAAAATAATATCATGCTCTTTATCGTCGGCAATAGCCATAATAAAATGTAAGTCCGTATGTTTTTTATAAGCAAAATAACTTGTACAATGCCTTTGCTTATCCGATAATAATTGTAAAACAATATCAAAAAACTCAGGATATTTTAAAATCTTAATTTTATTTATATCAACCGATTGGCTGTTTTTTATTCTTAACATTTCCATAATATTAATTAAGTATTGCAATTGATGCGTTAATTAAATCGGTAAAAAATACAGGCGGGTTGATACCCAAATAAATAACTAAACTAAATAAAACAAACTGTGAAAGAGGTTCGTATCGATTTGCTAATGCCTTATTATTTAACATACTATTTTCTATATCTGAAAATAACAGATGAAATGTTTGCTTAGCAATAATATAAATAATAAAACTCAGTAGAATAAGCGTGATTATAGCTTCCCAATAATTTCCATTAATAAACATTGCTTTGAAAATCATAAATTCACTAACAAACATACCCGAGGGTGGAATTGCCAAAATAGAGACTAAACCAATAATTAAAACCAAAGCACCAATCGGATTAAGTTTAAAATACATACCTGTATCTTTTATCCAAATAGACTTATAAAAACTACGTATCGAACCCAATTGAAAGAATAACCCCGCTTTTATAAACGAATGAAATATAATGTGAAGAATTGCAGCATAATACCCAATACCTCCAACTGCTATTCCTATAAAAACAAGTCCCATATGTTCCATAGATGAAAAAGCAAGTAAACGCTTAAATCTCTTAACTCTAGTAAGTTGTATTGCAGTTATAAATATAGATATTATACCAACAATCATAAAAATATGCTGAGCCCAATGCAAACTTTCAGTATTTGCGATAATAGTAAAAATTCGATAAATACCTACAAAACCAACATTGACTAAAGCTGTAGACATTAACGCATTGATTGGGGAAGCTACAATTGTTTTTGCATCAATAGCAACAGTATATAATGGAAAAAGGCTAATTTTTACCGAAAACCCTGTTAATATAAGAATGAAAGCAATTCGTAACCAGACGATGTCCATATTATGAGATACTAATAATAAATTACTAATATTAAGATTGTTGACGCCGCTATCAGTAGCGATTATACTTAGAAATAAAATTCCGATAAAAGCAATGGCTAAGCCTACAGATGAAACAAATAGATATTTCCATGTGGCTTCAATAGCATCTTTGGTTCTACTATGAAATATTAAAAGAGAAACAAATAAACTTGTAGCCTCAATACTAACCCATAGCACAGCAAAATTTTCGGTAAAATACGCACTTAGCATTGCTGTAATAAACATAAATAAAAAGGCATAATATGAAGCTTTTTGAGACTCGGAGTTTGCCTTTCGTTTCAGATAAATATAACTATGATAAAATGCGGCTATACTGATAATAGTAATAACAAAGGTCATTATCACGCCCAGAGCATCAAATTTATAATATATACTATCTTGTTTATCAATATGTAGATATGCATAAAAACTTAAGGATATTAGATTTACAGAGAATAAAACTGTAGATATTATATTAACTATTTTATGTTTTATGAAAAATGTTAAAACACTTAATACCACCGATATAATAATAAATAATAGAATCATAGTATTAATCTTTAAGTTTTGATAATTGATCTATTTCAATGCTATTAAATGTATCGCCAATACGATTAATAAATACACCCAAAACCAGAACACCCATTAACACATCTAACAATATTGCAAGATTTACCATCATTGGCATTTCGCTACCTACGGCAAGCGAAAGCAAAAAAATACCATTCTCAATTATGAGATACCCCACTACATGTGAAAATATATTTTTATGAATAATGATGAAATAAATGCCAAATAAAATAGAGGCAAATGCTACTGTAAAATATTGAGTATGAATATTATTGTTGTTTAACTGATTGCTCAATAAAAAACTCAATATTAAACTTATTACCACAACTATTATAGAGTAAAAAACAGGAACGGTCGGCTCATGTTCTCTTTTTAGATGATTGTGTTTCCGAATTCGATTTAAAAACCACGGAACAATAATTGATTTAACTAAAATGGTTTCAACCAAAATAAATATAAAATCAAACATCTGAATTTTGTGTAAACTAAAAAATACAACTCCAAATAAAAGTGCTCCTTGAATGGACAATAACCACACAAACTTTTTTACACGCTCTGATAATGCGAAATAAATTAGCGTGATAGCGTATAATATAATGAATAAATAAGTCATTTTAATTTAATATAATTTTTTGAGTAATAATTAAAGCGGTTAAAAAAACAACTACCGAAATAGCCGACAACATAATAATCCATTGTGGGTTTTTCTCCATTTTATTTCGTGCTCTAAATGCTTCTAAACCGCCAATAATAATGGCAAATATAGCCTGTATTCCTAAAAAGTAAATAATTTGCCAATACCAAGTCCAAGTAGCATTTATTATAAAATTGGTAATTAAACTTCCATAAATTGAAAATTTTAGCCAAGTAGCTATATGAATTAACGCCAAGTCAAAGCCACTATTATCCAGCACCATAACCTCGTGAACCATAGTTAATTCAAGGTGGGTTTTTGGGTCGTCAACCGGCATTCTTGAATTTTCTACCATGGCAATATAAATAAGTACATAAATAGCAGCGATACCAATAATATAACTTAGATTGCTGTCTATATGCAAATTAAGAAACAAATCGTTAAACGAAATATTATCGGTAAACAGTGCTACCGAACCGGCAAGAATAAAAAATGCAGGCTCCACAAGCATCGAATAAAGAGCTTCTCTATTTGCACCCATTCCCTCAAAACCGCTTCCGGTATCCATGGCTGCAATAATCATCATAAATTTTCCTATGGCAAGTAAATACGCAAAAAAGACAAAATCGCCTTCAAAAGATAAAATTGCTTTGTTAGTACCAATGGGAATAAAAAGTGTTGCCATTAAAACAGTTGATAAATATATTAAAGGAGCTATTCGGAATATAATACTAGTTGTAGGACTATAAATACTTGCCTTTTTCAATAGTCGCAAAACATCATAAACCGGCTGAAAAACGGAAGGCATTTTACGAGCAGCAATTTTGGCTTTTACTTTTGTGATGATGCCCACAAAAAATAAAGCTGAAATAAATATTAAAATTAGACTAATCATCTTATATTAAATTAAAATAAGTGAGTACAAAAATTACTGCTAAAAACACCAGAGCATAAAGTAAATAATGTTGAATTTTTCCAGTTTGAAAAACAGCAATTCGTTTCATATATATCAAAACTTTATTGCTTGGTAAACTAACTATATTATCTTCAAATACATCGCTAGAATGGGTTTCAAACTCACGTTCTTGTGGAAATATTTCATCTTCATCAAAATCGGTAAACTTCTTTTTTACTTGCACTAAATGTGATGATAACTGCACAAAATTATCGGCATACGATGTGGCAGTATATTGATGAAGAGCAGGATTTGCCCCGGTATATCCACAGCCCCAAGTGGCCCTTTGCTCAATAATATGTTTCTTTTGTTGCCAAGCACGCAATAACCACAATATACCTATGAGCATAATAAAAATTCCTGATGATAAACTTATACTATTCAAAGTGGGTATAATTTGTTGTAGTGCATTGGTTTGCCCTGAGTATATGGCTACAATCTGCGATAAGGGTTTGATAAATATAATTGGTAAAAATCCGATAAGAAGAATCATTATGCCAATTAAAAAATTGGGGATTAACATGGAGTTTTCTACTTCCGTAACATGCTCTACTTTTTGGCTTCTACCATTTCCTAAGAAAATAATGCTAAATACTTTGGTAAAGCAAAACAGAGCTAATCCTCCGATAATTGCCAATCCGGCAAAGCTAAACATAATCGTAATATCTGTAAAAAGAGTAGCCGAATGTAGCGACTTAAACATTCCCGAATAAATTAAAAACTCCGATATAAATCCATTAAATGGTGGCAATCCACTAATTGCCAATGCTCCAAGAAGAAAGAATAAAGCTGTTTTGGGCATTTTTTTAATCAATCCACCAAGCTGCTCAATATTTCGAGTATGCGTTTTACTATAAACCGAGCCGGCTGTATAAAATAATAAAGACTTAAAAAGTGAATGATTTAGAATATGAAGAATTGCTCCTCCAAATCCAAGTACCGTTAATACGGGTATATTTTCGGCTAATCCTATAATTCCCAAGCCAATGCCAATACCTATAATTCCAATATTTTCGATACTGTGATACGCTAAAAGTTTTTTCACATCGTGTTGTACAATGGCTAATGACACGCCTATTAAACCCGATGCCAATGAAATAATTAAAATAAATAAACCAATGCCAAATAAATCGTGATGAATATAAGTAAGTACACGAAGAATTCCATAAATTCCCATTTTAATCATAACGCCACTCATTACTCCTGAAACATGTGACGGAGCTGCGGGGTGTGCATGTGGTAACCACGAATGCAAAGGAATAAAACCGGCTTTAATGCCAAAACCAATAAAAAATAAAAAGAATAATGCAAATGGATTATGTGATGCAAAATATACTGAAAGTCCATCGAAACTAAAATCACCTCCTGAATGAACCGAAGCCCAGATAAAGGCAATCATCAAAAATGCCACTCCTATATGCATCTGTATAAGGTATTTAATACCAATTTTAATAGTTTCTTTTTTCTCTGATTCAAAAATTACAAGGAAGAAAGACGATAAGGACATTATTTCCCAAATAATTAGAAATGCTAATGCATCGCGCAACATAACCACTAAAAGCATGGAAATATGTAACCAAAGAAAATTAAAAAAATGTAAAGCAAATTCAGTTTTTGTTTTCTTTTCGAGATAGGGTTTTAAATAGTCCTTGGCATAAATTAATCCCGTAAAAACGGTAAAATTTATTACCAGTATAAAAAAAGCAGACAGCTTATCAATATGCAAATTTAATGTATGCCCCATAAATGGCATAAAAGCAATATTAAGTTCGGAAGAACTTAAAAACATACTTTTGACAGCCAAAATACTCGTTGAAATAATAACAATGCTGTGTAATGAAAATGCAAGAAAATACTGAGCTCGCTTTGCTGTAAAAAACAATGCAAGAGATAATATTATTGCAATATAAAATAAGACGATTTCCATCTTAATATATAAATTTTAAGTTTGCTAAAAATGATAAGGAAACAATAGAGGTTTGGGTAAAATAAAAAACTAATAATTAAGTTACAATGTTTAAAAAAACACGGCATCTATGTGCTATAATTTGAATAAATAAACACTTCATTTTCATTAGTTAAATTTTGCGCAAATGTAGAAAAATATTAATTGTAATTCAAATAATAAAAATTGTTTTTTCTGCTAACAAACACAAATTAATGTTTTTTAATTTTATTTTAAGTCATACCTTTGTATTGCAGATGAGACGTGTATTAAATAAAATATTATTATCAATAATGATTATCGCATTTACATGGGTAATTATTGGTGATTTGGTAAATATGCACATGAAGCTTATTTACAAAAAAGACTTAAATAAGCATAACACTTATTACACAAAATCTCATAAATCAGATAAAAAAGATTATTTATTTGGCTCAAAAATTCAAAAAAAAGCTAAAGATTTTGGCAACACAGCAAATAATACGTTTAACTTTAATATTTCAGTAAATTATACTAATGTATTTATTGCTGAAATTCTTAATTTAAAAACCAATAAATTACACTCCTCTCTTTTATTAAGAGGTCCTCCTTCCTTACGAGTTTAATTGCATTTCACATTCTATTTTCCACAAGTTGTCTTATTGATAAGCTTATTTATTTGCAATTAACATTCTTTTAAAGCTGTTTACTATTAAAAAATCGGCTAATTAATATTAGTGAATATCATTGTCTTATACGGTGTAACTAACTGTTTTTTAATCTAATAAAATTACAAGTGAAAAATATTATAATTTTTATTGGAATATTTATTTCAATAAATGTTTTATCGCAAACTGTTAAAAACTCAGAACAAGAGAAATGTAAATTAATAGATGGCGAAACAAAACAAGCTGTGCCATATGCAAATATATGTTTTGAAGGCTTACAGAAGCATAATAAAATGTACACAACAAGTGGGCTTGATGGCAGTTTTGCAAATTTTTGTAAAGAAACAAGTGTTATTGCAATTTCGTTTATAGGGTACAAAACTATTATTGACACATTAATGTTTGGAGAAACAAAAACGTATATATTTACTCCCGATGTATTTAATTTAGACCAAGTTGTAGTTACCGCAACACGTACCAATAAAACTTTAAAAGATGCACCTGTAATAACACAAGTAATATCGGCAAAGCAAATTGAAAGCCGTGGTTTAACAACTGTTGAGTCTGTATTAGAAACTGATATACCCGGTCTCGATTTTCAAAAAGTTGGTTTTGGTACCGATATAAATATGCAAGGTTTAAGTTCTAAAAATATTTTAATTCTTATTGATGGCGAACGAATGGCTGGCGAAAATGGGAATAATGTTGATTATTCTCGCCTTAACACAAACAATATTGAACGTATTGAAATTGTAAAAGGAGCCTCATCAGCTCTATATGGCTCGCAAGCAATGGGTGGAGTAATAAATATTATTACAAAAAAGCCTCGCAAAAAAATAGAATTTAGCTTTGGTGGTAAACTTACCGAAATGAATCAAATAAATTTTCATGATACAAAAATTAATGATGATGATTATAACTTTAAACATAATTTAGATTTGCCAAATACTAATTACAACGCTACAATAGGCTTCAATTTAAATAAATTTAGTGGCAAAACCAGTTTCGTATCTAAAAGTTCTGATGCATACAAACTGCAAAGTACCGATACAATGTTTTTATACCCAAAAAATGTTGATACAGTGTTAGTGTATAGCGATGGTGCGAATATTAATGGGTTTACCGATTATACTATTGAACAATTGTTTAGTTACACACCAAACAAAAAAATTGAAGCCAATATTAAAGCTTCGTATTACAATCATAATGAGTATGATTTTGTACCGGATAATAAATATCAGATTTATGAAGATTTTACCATAAACGGAAATGTGAAATACAAATTTAATAATGATGCTAACATTGCTATTTCAATGAATAGAGACGAGTATAGAAAATACGATTATTTAGAAAAGCTCGAAGAAAAACGAATAAATTACAATAATATTTTTCTTAATCCTAAACTTGTTGGAACATTTAAAATATATGAAAAACATACTATTACTACCGGTACAGAATACTTAAACGAATCGTTATTATCAGATAAATATACATACGATACCTTAGCAGAAAAACAAGTAAACACATCAGTTTTATTTATTCAAGATGATATAAATTTTACTGATAAGATAAATGTAATAGCCGGATTAAGAACTGATTACCATTCAGCATTTGGTTTAAATATTTCGCCAAAACTATCAGCAATGTATAAATATAAAAATCATTCGTTTAGAGTAAATTATGCAAAAGGGTTTCGTGCGCCAAACCTAAAAGAATTGTATATGGAATGGACTATGCCTGCCCTTTGGTTTACAATTAAAGGCGATAAAAACTTGCAACCGGAAACCAATAATTATTTATCATTATCATCAGAATATTCAAAAAATAATTTGAATGGCTCAATAAATATTTATAAAAATTGGTTTAAAAATAAGATTGAAGGCGAATGGCACGAGCATCAAACAATATATCAGTATGTAAATGTAGCCAGCTCTGAACTTACAGGAATAGAACTGCTTTTAAAATATAGGTTATTTAAGCATTTTAGTTTTTCAGGAGGTTATAGCTTTGTTCATGATGAAAGAAGTAGCGAGGCTCAAATGTCAACAATTAGCCCCCATTCAGCAAATATGCGTTTCGAATTTAATTTACGAAAAGGTATTTACAATACAAATATATCGTTAAGCGGTAAAATTACCGGTGCAAAAAACTATGAATACTCAGAGTCTATTAATTATCGTGGCAAGGATATAGATGCTGTTTACGACGTGCATTACAATGCGTTTTCGCTGTGGAATTTAACTATTTCGCAACAAATATATAATGCAACAAATATTATTTTGGGAGTAAATAATATTTTTAATTACAAAGCTCCAATAATTAGCTCAGAGACACCTATGACAGTTGGCAGACGTGTTTTTATGAGTGTGCAAATAAATGTAGATAAATTTTTTAATAACTAAATAATTAACAAATAAAAATTAGAAAAATGAAAACTTTAAATTTTTTAACATTGCTATTAATAGCAGGAACAATTGGTTTTTCATCTTGTAAAAAAGACGATGATAAACCTGTAGAAGAAACGTCTGAAACAACTCTTAAAACAGGCGAAATATCGTTAAGTTCAACCGAGCTTTACAAAGACGATTGGGTATATTTTTCGTTTGCAACAGGTGCTCAAGTAAACGGAGTTGACAGTACAAATTTCACAACAAAAACAAATTGGGATATTGCATTTCACTCACGTTTAGGACGCACTAATAGCGGAGCATCGTCAGATACAGAAGCTAAAGGTGGCGTTTACTATGCAAACTCAACTGATTTTGATGTAATTGATAAAGCTATTGAAAACACAGTTTTGGTTGACGATAGTGTAAGTTTAATAACAGGTATTGGCAACTACGGACCTACATACAAAAAAGTAAGTGGAAACGAAGTTTTTGATGGAGCTTTTGATGTTGACTACACTCAACATCCACCTGTTTACACCCCAACAAAAAAAGTTTATGTTGTGCAAACAGCTACCGGAAAGTATGCTAAAATACAAATAACAAGCTACTATAATGCTGAAGGCGAATCAGGACATATTACTTTTAAATATGCTTACCAAAGCGATGGTAGTACAAATTTAAAATAACACTTATTTTTTGTCATTCTGAATATAGTGCGAAATTTAATTTAAGATTCTTCACTAGGTTCAGAATGACAAAAATAATTAAATGCAATTATAAACTAACTTCCTTATTAATATTTAATTATGATAAAATTTTTCAAGAAATACCATAAATGGCTTGGAGTAATAGCAACATTATTTTTGCTATTTTTCTCTGTCTCAGGAATAGTTTTAAATCACAGAAGTTTATTCTCTGGTATAGATATAAGCCGAAACATAATGCCTGAAGAGGACCATATTATAAATTGGAATAACGCATCGGTAAAAGGAAGTGTAAAATTATCGGATAATAAAATTTTACTTTACGGAAATATTGGAGTTTGGCTCACAGATTCAACTTTTACCAAATTTACCGATTTTAATACAGGTTTTCCAAAAGGTATCGACAACAGAAAAATTTGTAAAATTTTTATCAGTAAAAATAAGCATATTTATGCAGGTACATTATTTGGGTTTTACAGCCTAAAAAATAATAAATGGAATAAACTTGAACTCCCCAATAAAATTGAACATATTGTTGATATTACTGAAGCAGATGATAAATTAATACTGTTAAGCCGTTCGTATTTACTAGAAACCAAAGATTTAAAAAACTTTGAGATTAAAATTCTGCCTCCTCCCAAAAATTACGATAATAAAATAGGTTTATTTAAAACGCTTTGGGTTATTCATAGTGGCGAAATATGGGGCAAAATAGGAATTTTATTAGTAGATTTAATTGGTTTAATCTTCATTTTCTTGAGTATAACAGGAATCATTCATTTTATTAAACCTTTTATCAATATAAACAAAACAGAAAAAAAATCTAAATTTTTTAAATTTAATTTAAAATGGCACAATAAAATAGGTTGGATTACTATCTTGTTTTTGATAATAACTACAATTACAGGAATGTTTTTGCGTCCACCATTACTAATTCCTATTATTGAAAAAAAAGTTAGTAAAATACCTTTTACCGAGTTAAATACAGAAAATGCTTGGTTCGATAATTTACGCAGAATTGTTTATGATAAAAATTCAGAGCAATTTATTATTGCCACAATAGATGGTATATATTTTGTTAACAATAAACTAAGTTCAATATCACAATTTAAAAGTCAGCCTCCATTAAGTATGATGGGGGTAAATGTTTTTGAGAAAATCAGCAAAGATACCATGCTTGTTGGTTCGTTTAACGGACTGTATAAATGGAATATACAAACACAAGAATTTTACAACCCTATCCCTATAAAAACTAAACAGACATCAAGTAGAGGTAATTCAAGTAATTTTTTATCGGATAATCTTGTTACAGGTTATTCTAAAGATTTTAGTATAGGAAATATTATTTTTGACATGAATGTTGGTGTTGTAAATTTTAATGCTGAGCGTATAAATATAAAAATGCCACATGAACTAAAAAACTTACCAATGTCGTTATGGAATATGGCTCTTGAAGTACATACTGCACGTATTTACAAACCTATTTTGGGCGGTGCTTATATTCTTATTGTTCCTTTAACTGGATTAATAACTCTTTTTATTCTTATTTCAGGATTTATTGTTTGGTATAAACGATATAGATAAAATTATATTTTTTGTAAATCTTAGTGTATTTTTAATTTGTAATGTTTTATTACACACTAAAATACGTAAATAGTGATAAACAGAATGAATCTACTCGCCGCAAGCGAACGAGGTATCATTATGGAATAATAATATTTTATACACAAAATGGCGGGAATTAAACTCAATCAGATTAAAACTTAAAATGGATAAAAAGCCTACCAAAATTTTTACTATCCTTATCAATTCTGTGATATTTTTGTTTTATTTCTTTTTGTTGTAAAAAGCGAATGACTTTCTTTTTAAGCTGACCGCTACCTTTACCGGGTATAATTTCTACGAGTTTAATTCTTTTTTCAATAGCTTCTTCAATAATATCATTTAGAGCCTTATCAATTAACCAGCCTTTATTATATATGTCGTGTAAATCTAATTTTAATTTTGCCATAGTTTTCCTAAATTTAGTAAAAATAACATTAAAAAGGATAACTAATAGCAAAAGAAAGGAAAATAAAAATGATTTATATAGCGTATTTTGGTGTTAATTCGGGCAATAGCAATAATCTGTAGTATTTAGCTTTTTTTGCTGCTTTTTTATATCAAAAAAATAACTAAATAAAATATAAAACTATCTAATTTTTTAACGAAATTTGCAAAATGAAATTTCAAGAGATACATAAATCATTAGAATTAGATATTTTTACTGCAGATACAACAAGTTCGCTTGAATTGTCTCTTGCCGATGGTGAAATAAAAGCAGGATTTCCATCTCCTGCTGCCGATTTTCTTGATATTTCAATAGATTTGAATAAAGAACTTATAAAGCACCCTGTTTCAACATTTTATGGTCGTGTAAAAGGCGATTCTATGAAAAATGCAGGAATAGATGATGGTGATTTACTTATTATTGACAAAAGTTTAGAGCCAGTTAATGGAAAAATTGCAGTTTGTTTTATTGATGGTGAATTTACAGTTAAACGCATAAAAACTGATGGAAATATTTGTTGGCTTATGCCTGAAAATGACAATTATAAGCCAATAAAAGTTACCGAAGAAAACGATTTTATTATTTGGGGAATTGTAATACATGTTATTAAATCGCTTTAAATGTATGCATTAGTTGATGGAAATAATTTTTACGCATCTTGCGAACGTGTATTTCGCCCCGATTTACGCAATAAACCTATTGTAATTCTTTCTAATAACGATGGTGTAATAATTGCTCGTAGTAACGAAGCCAAGGCTCTTGGCGTACAAATGGGAAGTCCGGTTTTTAAATCCTCCGAAATAATTAGAAAACATAATATTACAGTATTCTCTTCAAATTTCCCACTTTACGGAGATATGAGTAACCGTATGATGACTATTTTACGTACATTTTCTCCAGATATTGAAGTTTATAGTATTGACGAAGCGTTTCTAAAACTAACAGGCTACGAACTTTACAATATTCAAGAATATGGCGAAAAAATAAGAAAAACTATTTATAAAAACATTGGAATACCAACAGGCATAGGCATTGCTCCAACAAAATCGCTTTCAAAAATAGCAAATCATATTGCAAAAAAATTCCCAAAAGAAACAAATAGTGTGTATATTATTAATGATAATGAAAAACGAATAAAAGCATTAAAATGGACAAAAGTAGGCGATGTTTGGGGTATTGGTAGGCGGCATGCAAAACGGCTTCAAGCAAAAGGAGTAAATACAGCTTACGATTTTACACAACTTTCTGACACATGGATAAAAAAATATATGTCAATAATAGGACTTAGACTGAAAAAGGATTTACTTGGTACACCACATATTTATTTAGATGATATTAAAACAAAAAAAAGTATTGCGACTACCCGTTCATTCGATTATCCGTACACCGAATATAACGATTTAAAAGAACGAATTACCACATTTGCATTTTCTTGTGCCGAAAAACTCAGAAAAGAAAAGCAAAATAGCGGTTCGCTTATGGTATTTATTCATACTAATAGTTTTAACAAAAATGAGGGGCAATATTACAAAAACATAATAATAAAATTTGCATACCACACCAATTCGAGTATCGATATTGTAAAATATGCTATTGAGGGATTAAAACGTATTTACAAGAAAGGTTTTAGATACAAAAAGGCAGGTGTTATTTTAATGGACTTTATTCCGGAAAACCCTGAACAATTAGTGCTTTTCGATTATAAAAACCCAAAACATACCAAATTAATGCAGGTTATTGATGATATTAATACCAAAAACGGTAAACATATTGTACGTTTATCAGGTCAAGATTTAAAAAAGACTTGGAAAATGAAACAAGAAAACCTATCGCAAAAATATACAACATGTTTAGCCGAGATTATTGAAATCAATACGATAAATTATTGAAAACTTTCAGTAGGAACTTTTCTGTCCACTTTTTTAATTAAACCTAGTAAAACTTTACCCGGTCCAATTTCGGTAAACGAAGAAGCTCCGTATTCAAACATATTCTTAACTGTTTGTGTCCACCTTACCGGACCAGTTAGTTGAGCTATTAGGTTTTGTTTAATTCTTGCAGGGTTAGTTTCAGGGGTTGCTGTTACATTCTGGAAAACAGGACAAATTGGATTGTAAAACTCTGCATTATTAATTGCTTCTTCCAATTCAACACGAGCAGGCTCCATTAAAGGAGAGTGAAAAGCTCCTCCAACACTAAGTTTTAGTGCACGTTTTGCTCCAGCTTCAAGTAATATCTCACAGGCTAAATCAATACCTTTTATAGAACCTGAAATTACTATTTGACCTGGACTATTGTAGTTGGCAGGAACAACAACTTCCTCAATATTTTTACATACTTCAGCAACATAATCGTCTTCTAATCCTAAAATAGCAGCCATTGTAGAAGGCTCTATTTCGCAAGCTTTTTGCATAGCATTTGCACGTATCTGAACAAGTTTTAATCCTTCCTCAAAACTTAAAGCATTTGCAGTAACTAGAGCCGAAAACTCGCCAAGTGAATGTCCCGCAACCATTTCCGGTTTAAAATTGTCGCCTAAAGTTTTAGCCAAAATTACCGAGTGTAAAAATATAGCAGGTTGTGTTACATTTGTTTGTCTTAGCTGTTCGTCGGTACCGTTAAACATTATTTCCGTAATATTAAACCCAAGTATTTTGTTGGCTTTATCGAATAATTCTTTTGCTAATTCATTATTTTCGTAAATATCTTTTCCCATTCCTGAGAATTGTGCTCCCTGACCGGGAAATACGTATGCCTTCATTATATAATTATTAAAAATGTTATTTAAATAATAAAGTTTGCAAAGTTAAATAAGTAGATGAAACTTTACAAACTTTAAATTTTTGAAATAAAAAAATATCTTAGTTTACATGCAATGTAAGTAATCTTCAACAAGTTGGCGAATAGCATCACTGTTACCATATATTTCTTCGCTCATATGCTCATCATTAAAATCTTTGAGTTTTTTAATGGTATTATTGATAAACTTAGAAGGGAAAATTCCATCTTTTTCAAAATAATCTCTATATTTTTCTAAACTTAATGCACTTTCGTAACATGATGCAGGCAAGGAGTTTAAGCTTGAAAGTTTATCTTCGTGTTGTTTATCAAAAATATTTATATCAACATAAAGTTCTTCAGCTAATTTTAGAGAGTCCTTATTTTCTAAACCAAATTTAGCAGCAACTATTAAACTTGATAAAAACCCATATATATCTGCAGAACCATCGCCTGCTCTAAATTCAACGGTTTGTTTCTGCGAAGCCTCAGGTAAAGCTGATTTGTCTTGCGGATTTGCATCATGAATCATATCGCTTGCACCAAGCCACCCAAGTGGTACACGAACTAATACCGAACGGTTTCTATCGCCCCAACATATATTTGTAGGAGCTTCTTGGTGTGGTACTAGTCTTAAATATGATGTTGGAATTGTATTACCAAAAGCAGTAATTGGTGATGCTAAAAATAATAAACCTGCTATTAGCTTTTTTGCAGTGTCGCTTAATTTTTCATCTTTAACTAATACATTATTTCCGTCTTTTTCTAAAAGCATGTGTATATGTAGTCCGCTACCTGCTTTTCCTACAGTAATTTTTGGTGCAAAACTAATTTTAACACCATACTCATTACTTAACATACGCAGTACCCATTTTGCAATAAGTAATTGATCGGCAGTATCTTCTACATTTGTTGGTAAAAATTCTATCTCATGTTGTTCGAAAAAATCATCACCTTTAGTAAAATTACCAACCTCAGAGTGTCCGTATTTAATTTTACCACCACATTCAGCAATAATTTTTATAGCTTCGGTACGTAAATGTTCCCAATTTGTAAAAGGTGCAGATGTGTGATAACCTTTTTGGTCTTGTGCAGGGTATAAATCTTCTTTATCAGCCATTACATAATATTCGAGCTCGCCAAGTGCTTTAAATGTGTAACCGGTATCTTCTTTAAACTTTTTATGAGCTTTTCTTAATATATTTTCAGGAGCACTTTCTAAAGGTTTTCCTTCGCTTGTGTAAAAAGAACATAGTAAATCTAAAGTTAATGTTTCGGCAAAAGGATTTATAAATGCTGTTTTGTATCGAGGTATAACATATAAATCAGACGAACCCGGATCCATAAAAGAAAATAAACTAGAACCATCTACTCTTTCTCCCGTAGAAAGAATCTGATTCAAATGATTTAAATCTGTAATTATGAAATTTAACGTTTTTAATTTACCATCTTCTGCTACATATCTGAAATTAAGCATTTCAACTTCATTTTCTACAATAAATTTAATTATGTCTTCTTTTGTGAAACTGTCAGAAGGTTTATGTAAATATCTCACTAATCTGTTAGGATTTAAAGCAATTTTATTGTCATCCATAATATTTTTTTTAATAAATTAGAATATTATAAAAATAGTAATTATTTTGGTTAAAAAAAGTGACAATATCATTTTATGAAAGAAATAAAAAATAGAATAGATTTTCCTGAGTATAATTTTACTAGTGAAGTTAGTTCGTATAAAATGGAAATTAGTATAGTAAATGGTGATATAGTGTATATTACAATTTCAGGAAAAGCAGTTTATGAGGAATATTTAAAGGCTCAAGTATTCTTAAACAAATTTATTGATGAACAAATTATTGAAAATAAAACCTATTATTTATTTCATAATTATGGCGATTTAGTAGAAATTCCTGCGAAAACGCGAATTTCATACAAGGATTGGGTACTAAATCATCTTAATATTTTTGATTATGTATTCTTTTTTAATTTAAATTTTATTTCTCAATTAATTATTAAGTTAGGGAAAACAACAACACCTCTTTTTGATAATATTTTTATTGTAAAAGATTTTAATGAAGCCCTACAATTTATTGAAAAGAAAAGAAAGATTAATTATTTAAAAGAAACAGAGTTTGTTATATCTGATGAAATTGAAAAAATAATTCAAAAGAAAAATTTAGTTGAAAAAGTAGAGTGGGGAGGTGAAATTGATAATAGTAGGCTTATACATTCATCAATAGTTATTGATGGTAATATTATTATTAGAAAATTAGAAGGCATTTTTTATAAAGGCGATATGCAATACCTTATAGATAGCTTAGATGTTATTAAAAAAGATATGGGTATAGCTGAAAATGAAAAGTATTTTTTATTTTTAGATGTTAGTAAACTTTTTGGAATTAAAATACATTCTAGAACAGAAGCTGTTGAATGGTTTGTAAAGGAAGCTAATAACTTCTATATTTCAGGCTTTTTTGGTGCTGATAAAATATCAGATTTGGTTATTAAATTTTCAATAAGTGTTTCGTCATTAAAGAATATTGTTTTTTCTTATAGTAATTTTAACGAAGTATTAGAAGCTGCTTTTACTTACAAAGGCTATATTTTTAACAAAAAACATAAAAAGAAGCCGTGTTTTTTTACTAAATTTTTTAATCAAGCACGTAGAATAAAAGAATTAGAAGCTGAAAACGACAGGTTAATAGAATATAATAGTGCAAGAATTGAAAAAATATTTAAAATTATTGGCGATATTACTTGGGATGAGAGTTTAACACCTCCAGAAATTGATATCGATGATTCTGACCCATATAGTGATGTGTTTTATTCGTTAAAACTATTATATTTTGATGTTAAAGAAATTATTGATAACAGAGATATTTTAATTAAAAAAGCACAAGAAGCTGATAAATTAAAATCTGCATTCCTAGCAAATTTAAGTCATGAGGTTAGAACCCCCTTAAATGGTATAATTGGTTTTACCGATTTGTTGTTAGAGGAAGAAAATTTAAATGATAATCATAAACGCTTTTTAGAAATTATTAGTAAAAATAGTAATAATCTATTGAGCTTAATGAATGACCTGATTCAAATATCGACAATAGAAGCAGGGCAGGTGGTAATTAAAAAGAAAGATTTTGATTTAACAAAATTATTTTTACAGCTTGAAGATATGTTTAAATCTATAGCAAATAAAAGCGAAAATGATATAGAAATTAAATATGTTGCTACCGAAAACAAAGAGTTTTTAATTAGAGGTGATGAACTAAGAATAAATCAAGTTTTGGTAAATATTATTGGTAATGCAATTAAATTTACAAAAGAGGGTAATGTATTTTTTGGTTATAATATTATTAATAAAGATAATATTAAATTTATTAAGGTTTATGTAAAAGATACAGGTATTGGTATTGAAAAGGAATTGCAAGATGTTATTTTTGATAGATTTAGGCAGGCAGATGTAAGTAACACCAGAGCATACGGTGGTGCAGGTTTAGGACTTTCAATATCTAAAAATTTGGTGGAACTACTTGGTGGTGAAATTTGGATTGAGTCGGAGGTAGGGCATGGTAGTGTTTTCTATTTTACAATACCTCTTTCGTAATTTTATAATAAACATTTATAAAACAAAAAAGACAGCCAAAATTGACTGTCTTTTTGTGGGCGATATAGGATTCGAACCTATGACCCCCACGGTGTAAACGTGGTGCTCTGAACCAGCTGAGCTAATCGCCCTTGTTGCTTACGCTATAATTACGTATTGCGAGTGCAAAAGTAAAGTATTTTTTTATATCTCCAAATTTTTTAGATAAAAAAATAAGAAAAATTTTAAAAAAAATGCCTTGAAATTTCAAGGCATTTTTAAGTTGTATATAATCAGTATTTTATAAAAATACTATTCTCCAATTCTGATATCGTCAACTCTGTATTTAGTTGTTTGACCAGGAGTATCGCCACCAACATATTTCCATGCAATATATACTGTTGATGAAGAAAGGTATGCTGATAAATCTACATCGCCAGATGTTGTGAAATTCATTCCTGAAGCACCATCTACAGGATCATTACTATCAACAATATTAGCAGTTGTTAACTCTGTCCATGTAGCTGTTTGAGGTGATGTACCACCATCATAGTCTGTAGAAACCCAAACCGTAAGTAAATCTCCTGCAAAGTATTTTAGCGATGATTTAAAAGTTAATTTTGGAGCTGTAGCTGTTGTTAAATCTATAGCAGGGGTGATTAACCAACCAATATTACTTGCTTCTGTAGATTGATATGCTGACATTTCTGCTGATTGTCCATTATAGCCATCGCCATGCCAATCTTTTGTTCCTGCCTCCATAACAACTGTCATTGATGTAATTGGGTCGTAAGGATTCGCAATAGACGAAAAATCTTCTGACCAAATTGTGCCAGGAATTACATAGTCAGGGTCAATTCCTGTATTAGTAGATATAATCCAATATCCATCTGTGCTTTTTAAACCAGGAAGTGTATTGTATGTCGCTAAATTACCATGATATTTAACTTCTTGTTGGTATAAAGATCCATTATCAGATAAATTTGTTGCATTTCTAATGTCTCCAGACGGTAATTGAACTAAAATCATTTTAGATGTATCAGTTTCGTTAGCCGTAGGAGCTAAAAATACATTATATGCAATAGTAAATGGAGAATTTAATTCTGAAATATTATCGGTTCCGTCAGTATTGTACACACCTACTAAATATCCTGTAACCCAAACTCCTGTAGATGATTGGTTAGATATACCTGCTTCAACATCATAAGGGTCGTCAAATGTACCTGAGCCTGTACCTGTACCAGATCCACTTCCACCACCACAACGAGTACTTGTAAATTCTACATCGTTGTCTGTATTTATAATAAGTTGGTAACCTTGTGTGCCATATTTTGTTAATACACCCATAATATCTCCATTGCCTGTTGGTACACTAGTTCCTGCAAAAAGTGCATATCCGCTAGAGCGTAATACTAATTGAGTGGTGCCAGAACATGATTCTAAGTTTAAACTTTGGCTTTGTTGTCCAGCAGCATCAGCATAAGTTGCATTTGTATCACTATCAATAAATTGAGCATTTTCTATTTTTACAAATTTACCAACATTAGCATCGGTTAAAGATGTATTATCTAAAGTTATAGTTGTAGTAGTTGGGGTAGAAGGTGCTCCATTTTTAAATACATAATCTTTTAATATTGAAACAGGAATACGTCCTAGTTTTTTTTCTCCATTATTGTCAAAAAGTCCAAAACCTATTTCAACAATAGCTTTAAACGATAAATCGTAATTAATATTTAAACCTTTTAGTTTTATATGTACGGTTTGTCCTAAATTAAAATCGTTAAATAAGTTAGATCCATCTATACTTAAAACTAAACCACCGGTTGCATCTTCAACATACATCTCTTTGTAGAAATTACCATATTTGTCCGTTGAAATAACTTTAGCTTCTAAAATTAAGTCGGTTGTAAAAGTTTTTACATTTCCATCAACAACAGTTAAACTGTCGTACATATCCTTTATTTCTTGTATTGTTATGTTAGGAGTTAACCCTGAAGTTATTTCAGAAGGGTCTTTTACTTCCGGTTCATCAAATTTATCTTTTACACAGCTTGTTGAAATTAATCCAACAATAAATATTAAACTGAAAAGTACTTTAATTTTTGTTCTCATTATATTTGTTTTATTATATTAAAATTTAGTTAATTATATTCTTATTCCTACACTTACAAAATAATTAATTCCGTATCCGTAAAAATATTTTGGTTGGAATTTGTCAACGTTTTTATCTTTATAATCGAATCTACGTTGCTCGTAACCACCTGTTTTAAAATTTTTGTTATTTAGGATGTTGTTTACACCTGCATTTATATAAATGTAATATTTATTTTTTACTCTCCACGATTTACCACCAAAAAGGTCTAAGGTAAAGGCATCTTCTATTTTTTCTTGGTAAACTATTTTATTCCATAAGTCGCTACCCGGCTCAACAGCAGCAGTGCCATCTTCGTTAGCAACAGCTTCGGTAGTTCTACGCATAGGGTTAAATTGTAAGTAATTATTCGCGAAATAATTTGCGTTAATATTTACAAACCAATAGTGTGGATTTCTATAGTTTAAACCAACTGAGTATGCATTTTGCGGTCCGTTAGCTTGATAAAAATTGGTTTGGTAAATTGTTGTAGATTCTGATAATTGTGAAGCGTCGTTATCTTGAATTGTAGTTCCTGTTGGTCGGTTTGTGTAAATGTTTTGACCAATTGCAGCAACAGCTGTAGCTGAAAGGGTAGAAGTTATTTTCCCCTCTAAACCAATTTCAACGCCCATATTTTGTTTGTTAATACCTGTAAGTATTTGGTTTGTGTAGCTATGGTATAGGTCGTTGTAGAAACTATATACTTGTGTTTGGTTTTTAAATTCGGTGTAATAGAAGCTTACTCTTGCTTTTATACGTGGAGCTCTTAAATTATAACCTCCTTCAGCAGAGAAAATAGTTTCGCTATCTAAACCATCAACAGTAAAATCTCTTGTTCGAGGTGAGATATATGAATTACGTATAAATGGTGCACGAGTTCCGTAATATCCTTGAGCATAAAAATAGTTTCTTCCATTTAATTTATAAGTAGCACCTGCTTTTATACCATAGTTAAAGAATTTTTGTTTATTAGAATCACCATAAGAGTTGTCAGGAAATTTACCGTTACGCATATAACCTTTTCTCCAAAATGTAGTATGAGATAAATTTAAACTAACAAATGCATCTAGTTTTGCTAATTTAATTGATGCTTGGTCCCAAAAGTTATATTTTATTTTGTTCATATCGTAATCGTAACCTAAAACATCGCCTACGCCTCTTTTTTTGTCAGGGTTTGTAAGGTCGTTATCTATCATATCTAAGTCGTTAGGGAAATCACGCTCTGCAAATTTATCGATATCTAAATAATATTCGCCACCAAGCAAATCGTTAACAGTTTTGTAGTGGTGCCCTTTGTATTTACTAAACGAGAAGCCACCATCAAGGTTAATTTTTTCGTTAAGCTTGTGATTTATAATCATATTGGCGTTAATGTCAGAATAATCGGTTACTCTGTTTTCAACAATATATGAAGAGCGTCCGTTTTCATTGTTCTTGTTAATCTGATAAAAATAATCCCAATCTAGTTGATGATTTTCTTTAAAAGCTTCTGCTACAGCCTGACTTGCTTGAGAATCGGTATAGTAACTAGGTAAGTAACGATAATAATCAGGACGTGGGTCGCGAGTATTATACCAATCTAATGCTGTTGATGAGTAACTGCCAAAGCCGTATCCAACCGAAGTTGTAACTGTAGTTTTTTCGGTAGGTTTATGGTAATGTGTTAAAATTATTTGTGGTTTATGTGAGTTACTCACCTTTGAGTTTCTAACTTCTCCGTTTTGGTATCCCCAATTTGGGTTGTAGTAGTTGTCGCCTAATAAATCATAGGCTTCTTGGGTTGAACCACCGGCTTTTCCTCTTTTTGTAGGAGAACCAAAAACTGTTAAGCCAAGGCTGTGTTTATCGTTAAACTTTTTTTCGATAGAAGCGAAGTAACCATAACTATCATAACTTGTACCTTTAATATATCCTTCTTGTGCCCATCGTTTCGATACTGAAGCGGTAACTGCAAATCCGTTATTCATTAAACCGGTAGAGTGGGTTAACATAAATCGGTTTCTGTAACTTCGGTTTGAGTTGGCATAGCTTGCACTTGTTCCTTTTCTGTACTCGGAAGCTCTTGTAGATATGTAAGTTGCACCTCCTACGCCTCCAAATGTGAATTCGCTTTTGTCAATGCCATTTACATACTGTTTGTTCCTCATTACGTCATTTAAACCTCCCCAAAGTCCGTAATAAACACGTCCACCTTCAATATCGTTCATTGGAATACCACTCATAAAAATTTCTGTATTTTCAGAATCGTAACCTCTAATTTTGAAACGTGCAGCACCAAAAGTGTAACCGGCTGTATTAATAAAAACATCTCTTGAGCCTTGTAAAAGACTTGAGATGTCTTCTGTTTCGCCCTCCTCTTCAACATCGGTTGATGTTAATGTAATGGTATTCATGCCTGAAGAACCATTGTCTAATTTTGTTGAATCTTTTACCTCCTGTGCATTAGAGGCAATTATAGATGTAACAAAAAATAAAAGTAGTAGTTTTCTCATATATAAATATTAAATTTTAGTCAAAAATACTTAAGTTATTTGTTTCTATTGTTAATTGTAAATTAAATTTACCAAATTGTTGATAAATTTATTATTGAGTGCTGTGAGTTTGTTTTTATTAATTATGAAAGTTAGTATTTACTTGAATTTTAAAATATTATTATTCGGATTTGAGTCTGGTGTAGTTTCGCTGTCTAATATAACAGATTTAATGTTTTTATTTTCTAAATTAATTTTAAAGCTATTTGTGTTTTTCCATACATTACTTTTATAGTTGTAATGTTTTTCTTTGTTATCTGAATATTTTACAGTTAAGTTTATTTCAACAGGGAAGCCTGATTTGTTTTCAATTATTATTGATGTTTTACCAGCAATATTTTCAAGTTTTCCTAATGATAAATCAGCAGAACCCATTTCGAAAAACCATGGTTTCCAAAACCAAGCTAAATCTTCGTCAACAGCTTTGTTAAAAGTGAAAAAGAAATCGTAAGGGGTAGGGTGTTTGCCATTCCATAGTTTTGCAAATAGTTGAAGTGCCTTTGCAAACTTTTGTTTGCCAATGTATTTGTAAAGTTCGTAAAAAGCAGTTGATGAGCGAGTATATGCGTTAAAGCGATATGCCTGAGCACTTAAATTATCAGAAGCTACCATAAGAGGTAAATCTATTAAAGTATTAGATAAATGGTTGTATGATTGAATATTTCTTTTGAAAAATACATAGTTTGAGTCTTTTGTGAATTTTTCTACAAATAATTGTGGAAAAAATGATATTAAACCTTCGTCCATCCAAGCATATTTTTGCTCGTTAAGCCCGGTGTAAAAGGGGAAGTATGAATGTCCCATTTCGTGAGCTGTAAGGTATAATGTGCCGTTGTAATTAGAGTTGTCGCCGTCGTTTACCATTCCGGGAAATTCCATGCCGCCACCACCATTAAATGCTGTAAATTGAGGGTAAGGATATGGTATGCCGGGTATTTCGTTAGTGAAAAATTTTATTGCATTTTTCGATATTTCGGCAACATTTTTAAAGTCGGTAGAATTTTCTTTGTATGCTGTATTTATCCATATTCGTTTGTTGCCTGATATTACACTTGTGGCATCCCATAAAAAGGTTTTGCTTATTCCAAAAGCAATGTCGGGAGTGTTTTCCGATTTAAATTTCCAAACTCTATTTTTAGATATTTTTTTTAGGATGTTATTATTTTCTCTATCTTCCGCTTTAATTATACGTATTATTTTGTCTGACTTTTTAGATATATTAATTCTATCAATATATTTTTGAGTATATATTTCATTGGTATTTTGTAGTATTGCTGTACTCCATATACTATATTCACTTGGTACAGTAATTTCTACATCGTAATTGCCAAAGTCGTTATAAAACTCTTGTACACCGGTATAACCTCTTTTGTTCCACCCAACAATATCATCATAAACAGCTATTTTAGGATACCAGTATGATAATAAAAAGTTTTTATCTCCATACTGCCCACCACGCACAGTAATTGTGCCTTGGTATGTAAAGTTCCATTCAATTTTTATTGTATTTACCGATTTTGGTAAAAGTTTATGTGTGGGTCTTATTATTAGCATAGCTGAATTTGTACGCACTGTATTATCTTCAATAGCTATTTCTTTGTTATTTATTTTTACACTATTTATTTTTATACCATCAGTAATATCAATACTACCTAAAGACCAATCTCGAGAATTTCCTTTTTTGAATAAATCCATATACACATTAAAGTATAACAATTCTAAACTGTCGCTGCTGTTATTTTTATATGTAATTATCTCACTGCCTATAATTTCACGTGTTTCAGGGTTGAAATTAACTTTTATATTATAATCAGTTTTGTTTATAAAATAATTTTTTCCGGGTGTTCCTTTGTAATTTCTTGTATTGTTTTTTATGGCTCTTTGTATTTCTTTTGCCATATATAAATCGCTACTTTTTTGAGCGTAAATACTAGTTATGTTGGCTAGTAACAAAATTGATGTAATAATTAAATACTTCATTGATGTAATTTAAAATATGCTTTACAAAATAGTTAAAAAAATATATATCTGAAAATTTCAGTATCAATATAGTGTATATATGTATGTTAGCAAACTCTACATTAGTTGTTTTTGTGTATGTGTATTTATTTTATTATAAGGGTTCTATGTTGTTTTTTTGATTTTTGAAATACTACAATCAATAAATTAATTATACTTACTAAAAAACCATAATTTTATTAAGGAAATATTTAATACTTTTGGTCTCCTTTTAAAAACGAGATAAAATAAGTATATGGATAAAAAATTAGCAGTAGTAGCATTAGGTGGTAACGCCTTGCTACGTGGAGATGAGAGAGGTACAATAGAAGAGCAAAATGTTAATTCGTATGAGACTCTAAAAAATTTAATATATTTAATTAAAGATGGATATGATATAGTAATAAGTCATGGAAACGGTCCGCAAGTAGGGAATATTTTAATGCGTAACGATGCCGGACAAGAAATGTATGATATTCCTGCAATGCCACTAGATATATGTGTTGCTGATTCGCAAGGAGGTATTGCATATATGATTGAACGTACATTACGCAATATTTTAAAAGAAGAAGGTATTAATAAGAATATTGTATCAATTGTAACGCAAGTAATTGTTGATAAAAACGACCCTGCATTTCAAAATTTCACAAAACGAGTAGGTAAAATTTACACAAAGGCTCAAGCTGATGAATTAGCAGCAAGTAAGGGCTGGCAATTTAAACAAAGTCCGAAAGCAGACGATGCATACCGTAGAGTTGTGCCATCGCCATTGCCTATTGAAATAATGAATCAAAAAATTGTAGAAGATTTAGTACGTGCCGGTAATATTGTAATTGCATCTGGTGGTGGTGGAATACCTGTGTATTATGATGATAATAAAATGATTCAACCTTTAGAGGCTGTTATTGATAAAGATAATGCTTCGTCGTTATTAGCTGCAAATATTGGAGCCGATGAGTTTTATATTTTAACCGATGTGCCTTATGTGTATGCTGATTATAATAAACCTACACAGCGTATTTTAGAATTTTTAGATGCAGCAGATACAAAAAAATATTTAGCAGAAGGTACTTTTGGAGAAGGTAATATGTCGCCAAAAATAAAAGCTGCGTTGAGTTTTGTTGAAAAAGGTGGACAGAAATCTGTAATTACTGAAGCAACAAAACTAGAAGACAGAAGTATTGGTACTAGAATTACTTTAAATTATTAGGGGAATGTTTTAATGATTTAATGATATAATGATTTAATGATATAATGAGTTAATGATACAATGATTTAATGATATAATGATTTAATGATTCAATGATATAATGATTCAATGAGTTAATGTGTAATTAATCATTATATTTGCAGTAATAAATAAAAAATAATTAATAAATATAAAATAAAAAAAGATGGCATTTAATTTAAGAAACCGCAATTTCCTTACTTTATTGGACTTTACTCCAAAGGAAATTAAATTTATGTTAGATCTTTCTGCAGACTTGAAAAAAGCAAAATACGCAGGAACAGAAACAGAAACATTAAAAGGCAAAAATATTGCATTAATTTTCGAGAAATCGTCAACACGCACACGTTGTGCTTTTGAAACTGCGGCTCACGACCAAGGAGCAAGAGTTACATATTTAGGACCTTCAGGTTCTCAAATAGGACAAAAAGAATCAATGAAAGATACAGCACGTGTTCTTGGTAGAATGTACGATGGTATTGAGTACCGTGGTTTTGGACAAAGCATTGTTAAAGAATTAGGCGATAATGCAGGAGTACCTGTATGGAATGGTTTAACAACTGAGTATCATCCAACACAGATTTTAGCCGACTTTTTAACTATGATGGAGCACTCTGATAAGCCTTTATCTCAAGTTAAATTTGCATATATGGGAGATGCTCAAAACAATATGGGTAATTCGCTTATGATTGGTGCTGCAAAAATGGGAATGGATTTTCGTTCGGTAGCTCCAAAAGCGGTTCAGCCAAGTGATGAGCTAGTTGCACAGTGTAAAGAAATTGCAAAAGAAACAGGTGCTAAAATAACTGTAACCGAAAATGTTGCTGAAGGAGTTAAAGATTGTGATTTTATATATACTGATGTTTGGGTTTCTATGGGTGAGCCTGATGAGGTTTGGAAAGAAAGAATTGAATTGTTAAAACCATACCAAGTAAATAAAAAAGCAATGGAGTTAACAGGAAATCCTAATGTTAAATTTATGCACTGTTTACCTGCATTTCATAATAGAGAAACTAAAGTTGGAGAAGAAATTTACCAAAAATTTGGTCTTGATGGTGTAGAAGTAACCGAAGAAGTTTTTGAATCTGATGCATCAATTGTTTTTGATGAAGCAGAAAACCGTTTGCATACAATTAAAGCTGTAATGGTTGCTACTTTAGGAGCATAGTTATTAGTTTAAATAAAATAAAGCCCGTTGAGATTTTTTTCTTAACGGGTTTGTTTTTTATATAACTTTGCATTTGTAAAATATTAAATGAATAATGAAAAATAAAGTTGTAATAATTACAGGAGCGTCTTCAGGAATAGGACTTGCATTAGCACAAGAATTTGATAAATATAATGCGAAAATGGTGTTAGCTGCCAGAAATGTAAATAAGTTAGAACAACTTATAAAACAAATGAAAAGTGAGGCTATTGCGGTTAAAACAGATGTTAGTGTTGAGCAAGATTGTATTAATCTTATTGATAAAACTGTTGCAAAGTTTGGACAAATTGATATACTTATAAATAATGCCGGTATATCAATGCGTTCGTTATTAATTGATACTGATATTGCTGTAATAAAACGACTTATGGATGTTAATTTCTGGGGGACAGTTTATTGTACAAAGTATGCTTTGCCGTATTTGTTGAAAACAAAAGGAAGTGTAACAGCAGTTTCGTCAATAGCCGGATTTAAAGGTTTACCTGCAAGAGTAGGGTACTCGTCATCAAAATTTGCAATACATGGTTTTTTAGATGTGTTACGTACCGAGAATTTAAAAACAGGTTTGCATGTTTTACTTGCAGCTCCTGGTTTTACAAAATCTAATATTAGAAATATTGCTTTAAAAGGCGATGGCTCGCAACAAGGCGAAACTCCTCGTGATGAAGATAAAATGATGACATCGGAAGAGGTTGCATTACACATTGTAAAAGCTATTAAAAAGCGAAAGCGTGAATTAATTCTTACAACTCAAGGTAAACTTACAGTGTTTTTAAATAAATTTTTTCCTAAAATGATGGATAGAATGGTGTATAACCATATGGCAAAAGAGGCAGATTCGCCTTTTACACGAGCGTAAAAGATTGAAACTGGTTGTTTAACCCGTATTACAAGACTTTAGAAAAAGTAGCAAAAAAATAGCTAACTAAATTTTGATAAATACCATATTGGTGATATTCAGAACTTTACC
>CAMZKE010000159.1 GCA_947311115.1 uncultured Bacteroidales bacterium
AATTTTAATAAACACCATATTGGTGATATTCAGAATTTTACCAATTTAGTTAGATGGAATTATTCATGCTTTTTTCTTTTTCTGAGACAAGGCATCGAACCATGAAGCTGTATATGAATACTGCAAATAGTTTGCAACATAGTATCAGGAAAAGAAAATGCATAATGTATAAAATATATCAACCAAATTTGGGAATTTATATTTTAGGTTAATTAATTAGTTATTACAGGTTTAATTGTTAATTTCTATGAATAATTTGGGTTAAAATGTACATACGTCTAATATATAAACCATAAATAGATAATGATTTGCGTAAATCTGTGGTCAAATCTTTAATGAATCCCTTCGCCGCAAGCGGACGAGGTATCGTTTTGGAATACTATTCTTTTATACGTCCTAAGGGACGGGGGATTAAACCCAAATGGATTAAAGATTTTATCGTATTAAATAAATATAGAATGAAAATATACGAAACACTTTTTATTAAATTTTACGTTACTAATCAGTCTGCAAGTTATACCAACTTATTTTTATTAATATAGTATACATGTAAAAGGAGATGTTTATCAAATGAATCTCCTCGCCACAAGCGAACGAGCTATCATTATGGAAAGCAATATTTTATACGCCAAAAGGGGCTAGGGATTTAACCTAAATAGATTAAACATGTTATACAACATAAATATTAACAAAACCTTAGTTATTTAAGTATTGCAATACCGAATATTTTTATTAATCTTTGCAAAAAAAATAATATGGAAAGTCACGATAAAAATTGCATAATTTGCAAAAAAGATGAAGATCAAATTCCTTTAGTAAAATTTGATTACAAACAAACAAGTTTCTGGATTTGCCCACAGCATATACCTGTAATTATCCATGACCCAAGTCAATTAAACGGGTTATTACCTGATGCTGACAAATTTGAAGCAGTTTAAATCACAGATTTTTACAATAAAACTAATGCCTTAAATATATTTTAAGGCATTTTTTTTTACATTTGCACCAGTAAATGGTTAAGAAAGAAAAATATCCACAATATTATTCAAACGGAAAGCTATTAATTTCAGGAGAATATGCCGTTACTGATGGAGCTTTAGCTTTAGCTTTACCCGTTAAATTTGGACAATCTTTAGAAATAGATTCCAACTGTAATTCTGATATTTTACGTTGGGAAGCTTATGTAAAAAACAAACTTTGGTTTTTTGTTGATTATAATATTGAAAACCTTTCAATAATTAAAACAAATATAACAAGTGCTGCCGAAAAATTAATATACATATTAAAAGCAATTATTGAAACTAACCCGGAATTTAAACAAAAATTAAAATCAAAAATAGTTACTCATACAAATTTTAATAAAGATTGGGGACTTGGAACAAGCTCAACACTTTTATCCAATATTGCTTTTTGGGCAAAAACTAATCCGTATAAATTATTAGATAAAACATCAAACGGTTCGGGGTACGATATAGCAGCAGCACGTGAAACAAAGCCATTTTTGTATAGAGTAGAAAAAAACAAAAATCATAGCATTGAAACTGTTAATTTTGCAAAAAAATTAAAAGAGAATCTATTCTTTGTGTATTTAGGTAACAAACAAAACTCAGAAAGTAGTTTAAATAACTATAAAAAACGTAATAAAGTTACTTCAAAAATTATTGATGAAATCTCGGAAATAAGCAAATATCTAGCTTTTAGCGATGATATAGACATATTTAACAAAGCTTTATTTAATCATGAAAAGATAATATCTGATTTAATAGATATAAAACCCATACAGCAAGAATATTTTAACGATTTTGAAGGGCAAACCAAGTCGCTTGGTGCATGGGGTGGTGATTTTATTTTGGCTTCCAGCAAAAACGGACAAGATTATATTGACCGATATTTTAAAAATAAAAATTTAGATACTATATTTAACTATAACGATTTAATAATTAAACCATAATACATTGAATAGATTTGTAAAATGGGAAAGCCCATCAAACATCGCTCTTGTAAAATACTGGGGTAAACATAATGTTCAGCTTCCTAAAAATCCATCAATTAGTTTTACGCTAAGTATTTCTAAATCGATAACTTCGGTTGAATTAATACCTAAGGCAAACAAAAAAGTAGAATTCTATTTTGATAACATACTAAACGTTGAGTTTGGTTTACGAATTGAAAAATACTTGAGTAATATTTCAGGAGAACTCCCGTTTTTAAATGATTATAGCTTTGTAGTTAAAAGTACGAACACCTTCCCTCATTCTGCAGGTATAGCCTCTTCTGCATCTGCATTTAGTGCATTGGCAATGTGTTTAGTAGATTTAGATTGCGAGTTAAATAAGAATGAATTTTCACTTAAAAAAGCTTCGAATTTAGCAAGGCTTGGTTCGGGTAGTGCATGCCGTTCTGTTTACGGAGGTATTTCAATATGGGGAAAAACTCAAGACATTGAAAATTCTGCAAACGAATACGCAATACCCCTAAATAATGAAATACATTCTGTTTTTCAAACATATCACGATGATATTATAATAATTGATTCAGATAAAAAATCGGTTTCTAGTAGTGCCGGGCATAAACTTATGGATACAAATCCGTATAGTACCGAGAAATACAATCAATCGTATATAAATACAAAACTATTATACACTGCCTTAAAAGATGGTAATATTAGCGAATTTATAAGAATTGTTGAGTTAGAAGCGTTAAGCTTACATTCAATGATGATGGTTTCAAACCCATCGTTTATTTTAATAAAACCGGAAACAATAAATATAATTAATAAACTCAGAGAATTTAGAAACGATACAAATATTCCTATTTGTTTTACTTTAGATGCAGGACCAAATGTTCATATTCTCTATCCTGATGAGAATAAAAAAGAAGTGCAAAAATTTATTATGTCCGATATTAATAAATTTAGAGTTATTAAGGATTGTGTTGGCAAAGGGCCTTTAAAACTATAGTTTTAACCCGTATTACAAGACTTTAGAAAAAGTAGCAAAAAATATCTAACTAAATTCTAATAAACACCATATTGGTGATATTCAGAATTTTACTAATTTAGTTAGATGGAATTATTCATCATTTTTTTTCCTAATACTTTATTACAAACCTCTTACAATATTCATATACAGATGGTTTGTCGAAACCTATTATATTATTATTTCCCACTTTTAAAATTATCGAAATCGCGTTGAGCTTTTAATAAATTTACAGTGTGTAATAATAAATTTTTAGTTTCGTGTAGTAAGCCTAAATAAAGCATAGAATTTTTACCTCCTACCTCGTTGTGCTTAAGTCGTTTTATTTGAAGTTTACGATTTGCTTCAATTTCGGATAAAAGTTTTTCTCTTAATTTAATTATATCATTTACTTTTTCATATTGTTTTGTTCTAATAACATCAAAAATAATATTATAGAACTCTTTGAGTCGTTTAGATGTTATTTTTAATTCGTCAAACTGAATATCAAGTAATCGAGTAAAATCGTTATCAACATGTTCAATACTTGGCTTTATCATATATTCTAAACAATGAGCTGTTTCTCTTAAATAATCGAGTACCTGTACATAAAAATGACTTGTAGAAATAG
Organism: uncultured Bacteroidales bacterium; assembly: GCA_947311115.1. Classification (GTDB taxonomy): domain Bacteria; phylum Bacteroidota; class Bacteroidia; order Bacteroidales; family JAFGXI01; genus DYMG01. The sequence continues at coordinate 3,589 of CAMZKE010000159.1, forward strand.
AGTCTTTATCGAATTTTTTAATAGTTTTATAAACATTTTCTTTTAAGTATTTCGATTGCTTATTAATTACCTTAATATCCTTATTAACCTCTTTAAGTATTTTTCTATCTTCGGCTTCTAAACCAATAATTAAGTTATCGTAAATACCGTTTATGCTTGATAATGTATTTATTACATTAGTTGTGCATTTTGCTAATACATTTGTTTCTTCTAGGTCTTTTATATCTTCCTTAATTTTTTCCTCTGCAGATTTTTTCTGCATAAAGTTAGTTTTTATTAAAGAGAAAATTGCAATTCCTAACATTGCAAAAATTGCATAGAATCCACCAAAACTAAATAATACAGCTACAATAAATGCACTTGTAAAACCTATAAATGCAGTAAAGAACCATCCACCAATTACAGAAATAACACCGGTAATTCTAAATACAGCACTTTCTCTACTCCAAGCCCTATCAGATAATGATGTTCCCATAGCAACCATAAAAGTTACATAAGTTGTTGATAATGGTAATTTATATGAAGTTCCTATTGCTATTAAAATACTAGCAACAACTAGATTTACTGATGCTCTAATCATATCAAAAGCCGGTGGATTTTCTTCTTTTGCTTGTTGCTTTTTAAAATGTTCGGTATCAAATTGTTTTTCAATCGAACGACTTATAACATCGGGAGTATATTTGCTAATAAACTTAAATGTTTTTCTTGTTCCACGAACAATATTTCTAGCCATAATTGATGAGCCAAACCTTTCTTCTCCTTCTTCTTGACGACTTAAATCTAAAGATGTTTTCAGTACGATACGAGATTTTTTAGAAAACCAAAGTGTAATTATCATTACAAGACTTGCGATAACTAGCATATATGTATCGGTTGGTACATGGTCTCCTGCTAATTTTGCCATACTAAAACTATTTGCAGCTTCGCCCGATGCTACCCAATAACCAAATGCTTTATATCCTGCTATAGGTACTCCAATAAAATTTACTAAATCGTTGCCTGCAAACGCAAGGGCAAGGGCAAATGTTCCAACAAACACAATAATTTTTAATATATTTATTTTTAAGAACATAAATATTTGTAGTGTTATTGCCCATATTATAAAGCTAAACCATATAATATGTATTGTATTAATTTTAACCCACTCAATAAATGTTGTTTTTCCGTCAGACATTAATTCTGTTGCATATGGCGAGCCTTTTAAACCCTTAATTAATATAAAATATGTTATTAATGTAATTGCTATTCCACCCCAAATTGCACCCCAATATTTAAATCTGTTTAAATAATCAAATGAAAATAGTAATCGAGATAAAAATTGCACTACTACCCCAATTATAAAAGCAACGATTACCGAAAATAATATACCACCTATAATTTGGAGTGCTTTATCTGAATTAATATAACTTGCTAATATTTGGTTAGCTTCAGGGTCTGAGTGTATTTTTATCCATGCAACACCAACGGTTGCACCTAATAAACCAAAAACAATTGAAACCGTTGTTGATGTAGGCATTCCAAAGGTATTAAAAATATCTAATACAAGAATGTTAGTTATCATTACAGAAAGAAATAAAACCATTATTTCTTTAAAAGTAAATAGTTCCGGGTGAAAAATACCTTTACGAGCAACCTCCATCATACCTGTTGAATATGTTGCTCCAACAAAAATACCAAGTGCTGCAATACCCATTATTACTTTAAAATGTGCAGCTTTCGAACCTATTGCTGAATTAAGAAAATTAACTGCATCGTTACTTACTCCAACAACTAAATCTGAAATTGCAAGAGCAAATAAAACAACTACTAAAATTAAATATATATTTTCCATTACTATTTTGAATAATTGAATTTCTGGCAAATTATATTTTAATTTTTACATATATCATTTTCTAATGTTAAGTTAATGTTAAATTAATGTTAAATGAATCTTCTCTATACAAGTAAAACAGGTATCATTATCTAAAACAATATTAACCCAAACCAAATGAATCTCCTCGCCGCAAGCGGACGAGGTATCGTTTTGGAATACTATTCTTTTATACGTCCCAAGGGACGGGGAATTAAACCCAAACCAATTAAAATTCCTAATTTTTATAACTAAACAATAATGATTATTATTACTTTTACATATTTAGCAAATTACAAACATAATTTTGGAAAATACAACACTTAAAAATCAAATAAATAGCTTGCCTCATAAACCCGGTGTTTATAAGTTTTTCGATAAAGATGCAAATATTATTTATATTGGAAAAGCTAAAGATTTGCGTAAACGTGTAGCATCATATTTTTCTAAAACACACGATAACGCAAAAACACGTATTCTGGTTCGTAAAATTACGGATATATCGCACATAATTGTAAAAACCGAAACAGATGCTTTGTTATTGGAAAATAATTTAATAAAAAAACATCAGCCACGCTATAATGTTTTACTTAAAGATGATAAATCGTACCCTTGGATTTGTATTAAAAACGAGCCTTTTCCTCGTGTATTTCAGACTAGAAATGTAATAAAAGACGGCTCTTTATATTTTGGCCCATATACATCGGTAATGTTAGTACGTACAATGTTAGATTTAATTAAAAAGTTATTTAAAATTAGAAATTGCAAATTAAATTTATCCGAAAATAATATTAAAGCAAACAAGTTTAAGCTTTGCTTAGAGTATCATATAAAAAACTGTAAAGCCCCATGCGTTGGCAAACAGACCAACGAAGATTATAATATTAGTATTGAGCAGATTAAAAACATATTGAAAGGTAATATTAGCACAGTAAAACACTATTTAAAAGAGTTAATGACAGAATATGCCAAAAATCTTAATTTTGAAAAAGCTCAAATAATAAAAGAAAAAATAGTTGTATTAGAAAAATATCAAAGCAAATCAACTATTGTAAGTCCAACAATTAAAGATGTTGATGTTTTTACTATTTCTGATGATGATAAATTTGCTTATATAAATTATATAAAAGTAGCAAATGGTTCGGTAATTCAGGCACATACTGTTGAAGTAAAAAAGAAACTTGACGAAACAAAGCAAGAACTTTTGCCTCGTGCTATTATCGAAATACGTGAAAGATTTTATAGCAAAGCGAAAGAAATTTTGGTGCAATTTAAACCTGAAATGGAAATAGACGGATTAACTTTTATTGTTCCGAAAATTGGTGATAAAAAGAAACTTTTAGACCTATCGTTACGAAATGTTTTATATTACCACAAAGACCGCAAAAAACAGCAAGAAAACCTTAATCCTGAAAAAAATATTGAGCGAAAACTTGAGGTGGTAAAAACAGATTTACGACTTAACGAGTTACCATATCATATCGAGGGTTTCGACAACTCTAATATTTCCGGAACACACCCTGTTGCAGCATGCGTAGTATTTAAAAATGCTAAACCAAGCAAACGAGATTATCGTCATTTTAAAATTAAAACGGTTGATGGTCCAGATGATTTTGCCAGTATGGAAGAAATAATTACAAGAAGATATACTCGTTTAGTTAATGAAAAACAACCGCTACCGCAACTTATTGTTATAGACGGTGGTAAAGGTCAATTGCACGCAGCATTAAATGCTCTTGATAAAATTAATTTACGTGGTAAAATTGCAATTATTGGTATCGCAAAAAAACTTGAAGAAATATATTACCCTGGCGATTCTACTCCGCTTTATTTAAACAAAAACTCCGAAACCCTTAAATTAATTCAACATATACGTAACGAATCACATAGGTTTGGAATAACATTTCACCGTAAGTTACGTTCAAAAGATTTTGCAAAATCAGAACTCAATACAATAAAAGGACTTGGCGATAAAACTGTGCAAAAACTCCTTAAAGAATTTAAAAGTGTTGCAAATATTAAAACTAAAAATATTGAAGAATTATCGAACACCATAGGTAAAGCAAAAGCTAAAATTGTGTTTGAGTATTTTAAAAATAGCTAAACCTAAGTACGGGCAAACTACGTCAGTAGAATATAAAAAACTGTACAGTATCGTTAGGTCTTAATTATTCCTCTATTTCGCATCAAAGTAAACCCGGATTACAAGACTTTAGAAAAAGTAGCAAAAAATATCTAACTTTACGCGTAGTCAAAAAGCCTATGAATTTAATGGTTAGGTATACCATCCCTTCCCGTATTATGGTG
>CAMZKE010000160.1 GCA_947311115.1 uncultured Bacteroidales bacterium
TCAGAGAGTTTGTTTTTTGTTCACCTCAAAGATAATTTGAGTTTAAAACTTCTCTCTGTTTTTTTTAATTTATTTTTTTATTTAGGACGCTATTGGTATTAAATATGTTGGTAGAATATAAATATATAGTATATTTGTCCAATAAATTAGTTAATAAACTGGACATAATTTATATTTATTAAGTGTTTAATAAAGTATGAAAACTACTGATATTCTTTTAAATAAGATAAATAGATTTGCAAAAGGTTATGTGTTCACTGTCGATGATTTTGAAGTGGATGTGGATAGGGGTGCAATAATAAAATCATTAAATAGGTTAGTGCTTAAAAGAAAAATAAAAAAATTGTCAAAAGGTAGATATTATAAGGTAGAACAATCAATGTTTGGCGAATTAGAACCTGAACAATATCAAGTAACAAAAGATTTATTAGAAAAAAATGGCAAACTTATAGGTTATATTACAGGATATGGTATTTTTAATCAATTAGGATTAACAACGCAAATAAGTTTTGTAATACAAATAGGTAGAAACGAAACAAGACCATCGATAAAACGAGGTAAATATAAAATCTATTTTGTTAAACAGAAAAACAGAATAACAAAAGAAAATATACCACTGTTACAAATCTTAGATTCAATACGTTTCTTCAAAAAAATACCTGATAGTAACATTAGTTTTTTAATTAATAGATTTATTCAGATTATTGATAATTTAGATAGAGAAAAGCAAAAACAACTTATTCGATTATCATTAAAGTATTCACCATCAACACGAGCATTACTTGGTGCATTGATGGAAAGTAATAATACTATTTATAACGAAGAACTGCAAATGCTAAAATCAACATTAAACCCATTAACAAAATATAACTTAAATATAACAAAAGGTGATTTATTAACTGCTGAAAATTGGAATATAGAATGAACTTACACGAAGATTCTAAATTATTTAAACAAGCCATAAGGTTTACTGCTCAACAAATGCAATTACCTGATATTTATGTAGAAAAAGATTACTGGATTGTGTTTGCTTTGAAAGTTATTTTTGAAAGTGATATTAAAGATGATATTGTTTTTAAAGGTGGAACATCTTTATCAAAATGTTATAACATTATAGATAGATTTTCTGAAGATATTGATTTGGTAGTATTCAGAAGAGAAGGTGAAACTGATAATAAATTAAAAACAAAACTAAAGAAAATTACAAAAACAGTTAGCAAACATCTTCCTGAAATAAAAGATTATGATTTAACACATAAGCGAGGGATGATAAGAAAAACTGCACATTCATACAACAAAGAGTTTTATGAAGAATACGGTCAAGTTAGAGATGTTATTGTAATAGAAGCAACATGGTTTGGGTATTATGAGCCATATACTCAAAAAACAATAAATTCGTTTATTGGAGAAGAGCTATTAAAAAGAAATGAACATAAAATTATAGAAAAGTATGGATTGTCGTCATTTGAATTAAATGTATTAGAGCCAACAAGAACTATTTGTGAAAAAATAATGAGTTTGGTTCGGTTTTCATATACAGATAAGCCAATAATAGACTTGCAAAACAAAATACGTCATACATACGATTTACATAAATTATTAAGCAAACAGGAGTATTTCAATTTTTTTACATCAAACGAATTTGACAAAATGCTGTTAAAGGTTGCTAACGGTGATGTAACTAGTTTTAAGAATAACAATCAATGGTTGGTAAACCATCCAAGCAAAGCATTAATATTTTCGGAGTTAGATTCTGTGTGGAATGAATTATCCGAAGTGTATAATAATTCGTTTAAAAAGATTACTTACGGAGAATTTCCTGATGACAAAGATGTATTGCGGTCTTTACAAAAAATTAAGCACCGTATAAAGACCGTGAACTGGGATATTAAATTTTAGTAAAAAAATTAATAGATTTTTTTGCATTCGATAACATTATTTTGCTATCTTTGTAAAAGAGTTGTTTTAAAGATGTAAAAATCTGATTAACAGTGTTTAACTTGTGTCGTTACCATATCGTTACCACAGGTTTTTGAGTTTAGATAAAATATTGATATTAAGTGGTTTAAACGAGAAAAAATGACCCTCGTCCAGACCGCTTATTTATAAGCAAAACATAGCAAAAGCCTGATAACGAATGTTGTCAGGCTTTTCTGTTTTAGTGCCCTTATGAAAAATGGGGCATTTTACAACATAAAAAAGTGCCCATTTCGTGCCCATAGGATTACGAAAATAAGGGGCACGATTACGGTTCTTTTGCGTTGATTTGCAGTACTTTGCATTTTGTATATTGCTCTGAGTTAAATAATTTTACAGAAATTTAAATCGGAAAATGATGAGTACAAGAAGAAACACATTTAGTCAATTACTGATGATTAGAAAGTATAGGACTAAAGCAAACGGCGAAGCACCTATTTATCTTCGTATTACAGTGAATGGTAAACAATTAGATATGTCTTTACATAGAAGTATAGACGTTGAATTGTGGGATGTTAAGGAAGGAAAAGTAAAAGGGAATGGAAGAAAAGCTAAAAGCTTAAATAATTTTTTGTTTTCTGTTAAAGTATCAATCTACGATATTTACAAAGAATTAAAAGAAACTAAAGTAAATCTATCTCCAGTAGATATAAAAAATGCGTATATGGGTATAGAAGATAACTCAGAAAAAGAAAAACAAATCACCCTACTACAATTATTTGAAGAGCATAATGCCGATATGCAAAAACGTATAGGTATTGATTATTCTAAATCAA
>CAMZKE010000161.1 GCA_947311115.1 uncultured Bacteroidales bacterium
TGCAAATGGTTTGCAACGAAGTATCAGGAAAAGAAAAATGTATATTGAAAAATATAACCACCCAAATTTTGGTGATTTGGGTTTTGCGATAACAAATTGTTTATAAACAGGTTATATGTAATATTGTTGGATTCTATGAATAATGCGGGTTAAGTTTGTAAATAAAATTTAATAATTAGATTTAAATTTAGACATTTGCAACTCTAAAAAATGTAAATGTCTTTATCAGCAAATATATATAAGCTTTACATAATAAAAACTGCAAAATGGTTTATGTTAATAATGCCAATTATTGCATTGTTTTATTTAGATAATGGGCTAGATACATTGTCTGTAATGCAATTACAGGCTATTTATTCAATAGCTATTGTTATTTTAGAAATACCATCAGGGTATTTTGCTGATATGTGGGGTAGAAAGAATACTTTAATAATTGGAGCTCTTTTAGGTTTCTTAGGATTTGTAATATACTCTTTTTCTTATGGTTTCTGGGGGTTTTTATTTGCTGAAATTACATTAGGAATTGGTCAAAGTTTTATTTCAGGTTCCGATTCAGCTTTACTTTACGATTCATTAAAAGAAATGAAAAAGGAAAACCAGTATGTGAAATTTGAAGGAAGAGTGTTGTCTATTGGTAATTTTGCAGAAACAATAGCTGCATTTATTGGTGGTGCTTTAGCCGAAATAAGTTTACGTACACCTTTTATTGCACAAACAGCAATAGCATTTGTTGCAATTCCTGCAGCAATTTCTCTTGTAGAGCCAAAACGAGTTAAAATATCGAAGAAAAATGCTATAAGAAATGTATTGTCAATATTAAAACTGTCATTAATTACAAATAAAGATTTACGAATAAACATTATATATTCAGGTGTTATTGGCTCTGCAACACTATCAATGGCATGGTTAGTTCAAATTTATTTGAAAGAAATTTATAAATTATCAGAGTTTAATATTGGTATTTATTGGGGCATTTTAAATTTAATTGTTGGTTTGTCAACTTTAGTTGCTTATAAATTAGATAAGAAATTTTCACAATTAATTATTTTGTTTTTTATTGCAATATCAGTTTCATTATCATATTTAGTATTAGGTTATATAAATTCAATTTACGGTGTTAGTTTTTTAGTTCTATTCTATTTTGCCAGAGGTATAGCAACACCACTTTTAAAAGATTATATAAATCGTTTAACCACTTCAGATATTAGGGCAACAGTTCTATCAATACGTAACTTTATTATTAGAATATTTTTTTCAATTTTAGGTCCATTATATGGCTGGTATGCCGATGTATTCAGTATTTCACAAACATTTATTTTAGCAGGAGTTATATATTTAATATTATCAATTTTTGTAATTGCTGTATTCTCAGTTCGTTATTTTAAACATAATAAAAGTTAAACAAAATATAAACAAATGTTAATAAAGTTTGTTTATAAAGCTTAGCTTTGAATTTAGACTTTAGATAGTTTAATGAGTATTTTTGCAACTCAATAAATTTATAAAATGGCAAATAAAAAGAATACAAGTATAAAATCAGTTTACGACCAATTAAATGTTGAATTAGGTAAGTTGCCTCCACAAGCGGTAGATTTTGAAGAGGCCGTATTAGGTGCAGCAATGCTTGAAAAAGATGCTTTTATAAATGTTGCAGATATTTTAATATCTGAAATGTTTTATAAAGAAATTAATCAGAAAATATTTGCCGCAATTAGAGATTTAGCAGTAGAATCAGCTTCGGTTGATTTAATGACTGTAACCCAAGAGCTAAGAAAAAGAGGAGAACTAGAGGAGATTGGAGGAGCGTTATATCTTGCTCAACTTACAAATAAAGTAGGTTCTGGTGCTCATGTCGAAACTCATGCAAGAATAATTGCACAAAAATATATACAACGTGAATTAATAAGGATTTCATCAGTATTACAGAAAAAAGCCTATGATGATTCTGAAGATGTAAAAGATTTATTAGATTTAGCCGAATCTGAAATATTTGGTTTAGCACAAGGTTCCGGTAGTAAAGATTCTACTCATATTAAGCCAATTATTAATGAGGCTTTAGATTTAATTCGCGAAGCAGGTAAGCGTTCTGACGGTTTAAGTGGAGCACCATCAGGTTTTACTGAATTAGATAAAATTACATCAGGTTGGCAAAAGTCTGATTTAATTATTATTGCTGCTCGTCCGGCTATGGGAAAAACCGCTTTTATTTTATCTATGGCACGTAATATGGCTGTTGACCATGATAGAGGGATAGCTTTTTTTTCGCTTGAGATGGCTAATGTTCAATTAGTGAATAGACTTATTGTCGCTGAATCAGAGTTGCCACATGAAAAAATTAAAAACGGAAAATTAGAACCTTACGAGTGGGAACAATTAGAAACAAAAATTGAACGATTAGTTAATGCACCAATATATATTGATGATACACCTGCACTTTCAATTTTTGAACTTCGTGCAAAATGTAGAAGATTAATGAGCCAACATAAAATTGATATGATTATGGTTGATTATCTTCAGCTTATGACAGGACCTTCGAGTTCAGGTAATAGAGAACAAGAAGTGAGTAATATTTCTCGCTCTTTAAAAGCATTAGCTAAAGAATTAATGGTTCCTGTAATTACGCTTTCTCAGTTAAACCGTTCGGTAGAGCAAAGGGCAGGAGATAAGCGTCCACAATTATCCGATTTACGTGAATCCGGTGCAATTGAGCAAGATGCTGATATGGTGTTTTTTATCCATAGACCTGAGTATTACGGACTTACTGAAGATGCTGATGGTAACGATACTAAAGGCTTGGCCGAGCTTATTATAGCAAAACACCGTAATGGTGAAACCGGTATTGTTCAACTTAAATTTAAAAAAGAATTTGCACAATTTACCGATTGGGATTCGTTTAACTTACCGGAAATTCCGAGTCAGGTAATAATGCCATCAAAATCATTAGGTGGTAGTGATGATGATGGTATTAGTAGTGCTGCAGATAGTTTTATGCAAGAAGAAAATCCTGATTTTTAGACTAATATCTAAATTAAACGATTCTAAATTTTGAAAATCTTTAATCATATTTTTATTTGTTCAAAATCGCTCAATTTAGGTAATATTGTAAAATATTTTAGTAATTTTATAAACGGTTTGAAACATTTAATAATAACAATATTTTTGTTAGCTGTTGTTAATAACTTGTATTCAGTTTCTAATATTGATTCGTTGAATATTAAGCTATTACAGGTAAAAAGTGATACAGGTAAAATAATTACATGTGTTTCGTTATTGCATTCCGGAGAGCTTGCAGAAACAGAAAAAGATACGATTTATGAAAATCTAATAAAATTAGCAGATAATTTGTATAATGAATATTTGCTTGACTCAACAAAAGAAAATTTAGTTAATTATTTTACAAACGTGTATCTAAATGTGTCTGATTATTATTTTTATGATAAAAATGACTATAAAAGAGCTTATAAAATTTATAAAAAACAAATTGAAATTTATAAAAAATTAAATAATAAAAAAGAATTAGCAAAGGTATATAATAGAATAGGTACACTATATAAATTTAAAAGTGAATTTGAAAAGGCTTTAAAGTATTATCAACTTTATTTAGATTTAAGCAAACAAATAAATAATAAAAAGGGGGAGGCGTATGCTCATATAGGAATTGCAAATGTTTTTATAAATTGGGGTAAACATAATGATGCAATAAATAATTATAATTTATGTATGAGAATATGTGAGCAAATACATGATACTGTTGGGCTTTCTGCATCAGTTACCGGTTTGGGTAATGTGTATTTTCAAATAAATAATATACCTAAAGCACTTAAAAATCATAAGGAGGCATATAGGTTATATTCTAAAATAAATGATAAAGAAGGAATTGCATTATCACTATTAAATATTGGCGAAATATATACAAAAACAAAAGAGTATGATAAAGCTTTAGATGTTTACAATAAAGCTCTTAAAATTTCAATTGATATTAATGCTGAAATAAGAATAGCGTTGATTTATAGTTTGATAGCAGATGTTTATTTTGCTGTGAATGATTATGAAAAAGCTATAAAATATTATAATTTAAGTTTACCTTTTGCACAAAAAACAGATTACAAAAAAGTAATAGTTTCTGATTACAAAGGCTTGGCATATAGCTTTAAGCAGATAGGAAATTTTTCAAAAGCTTTTAATTTTTTAAGTAATTACAATAATTTAAACGATTCTATTTTTAATGAAGAAAAACATAAGCAATTAGCAGAAATTAATACAAAATATAAAACTGTACAAAAAGAAAAACTAATAAAACAGCAAAAATTTGAAATAGAAAAAGATAAAATCTTAAATGAAAAACGAACATATCAATTAAATTTTATTTTAATATTATTTTTTTTAGTTATAGTTGTAATGTTCTTTATAATACGTGGATATAGACAAAAGAGAAAAGCAAACGAATTACTTGCTAAACAAAATAAAGAAATTTCGGAACAACGCGATAAAATACAAAAACAAAAAGAAGTTGTTGATGAAATACATAGAGAAATAAGCGAAAGTATAAATTACGCCACTCGTTTACAAGCCGCAATATTACCTGAACAGGAACTGTTAAATAAATATTTAACAGAGCATTTTGTGTTGTTTAAACCAAAAGATAAAGTTAGTGGCGATTTTTATTGGTGGACACATATTGATGGATATACAATAATAACTGCTGCCGATTGCACAGGGCATGGAGTACCTGGAGCTTTTATGAGTATGCTTGGCGTATCTTTTTTACGTGAAATTGTAGAAAAAGAATACATTACAAATACAGCTTTAATATTAAAAAAACTTAGAAAAGAAATTATAAAAGCTCTAAAACAAAAAGGACTTACAGGAGAGCAAAAAGACGGAATGGATATGTCAATAATTAGTATAAATCACAATACTAATGTTGTGCAATTTTCGGGTGCTAATAACCCTCTTTATATAATTACGAATGAAAAACGAAGCCTAACTGGTTTTGAAAACCTGTTAGGTTTAGAAGGGTTTTTCGAGATAAAACCGGATAAAATGCCAATAGCCATTTACGAAAAAATGGATAATTTTACTACTCACGAAATACAACTTCAAAAAGGCGACCAATTATATATGTTTTCCGATGGTTTTGCCGACCAGTTTGGCGGTGAAAAATCAAAGAAATTCAAATATAAACCCTTTAAACGTTTGCTTTTAGCAAATGCAAATAAATCAATGCAAGAACAAAAGGAACTATTAAATTTGGCCTTCGAAGAATGGAAAAGAAATGAAGAGCAAGTTGATGATGTAGTTGTTTTAGGCGTTAAGTTATAATTGTTATTTAGAATTATTCTATATAATCAATTCTTTTTAACTATCTTTGCAAAAAAAATGCAGATAGTTAATGAATTTCAAAAAATATTTAAATAGAAATTTACTGTTGGTATTAGCAGTTGTATTAGGAATTACATTTCCTAAATATTCCGCATATATCAAACCTTATGCATTCTGGATACTTGCTTTCGTAATGTTAGCATCTTTAACAGCAATATCAAATAATGCATTATCGTCAGTTAAAAAACTTATTAAACCAATGCTTATAGGGGTTGTATTAAATCATTTTGTTTTTGGTATATTGGCATTAATTGCAGCTTATATTTTTTCTTTCGATATAAACTTGTTTTATGGTTTTATTATAATTGCTGCAACACCACCCGGAGTAGCAATAATACCATTTACAGCAAAGCTTAATGGAAATATTGAATATTCAATAATTGCAACATTTGGAGCATTTTTAGCTTCAGTATTTTTATCACCACTTATAATAAAATATTTTAGTGGTAGCTCTGTTGTAAATTCATTTCAGATTTTAAAATCAATGGTATTATTAATTTTAGTGCCATTTATTTTATCAAGATTTTTATTATTTAACAAAATTAAACCTGTACTTATAAAAGTAAGAGGAAGTATTGTTGATGTTGGGTTTTCGTTAATTATTTATACTTCGGTAGGGTTAAACAGTCATATTTTTTATCAAGATTTTTTATTACTTTTTGAGTTAATACTTACTTTTTTTATAATAATGTTTATAGGAGGTAAATTGTTGGAGCTTATTATGAAATCTCGAATTAATAAAGGTGAAATAATAGCTAATAAATTAATATTTTCAATAAAAAGCTCAGGTTTTGCTGTTGTAACCGCAATACAAGTTTTTGGTAATGAGGCTGCTGTTCCTGCAACTATTATGAGTATAATGGTTTTAGTGTATTTGCTTGCTCAAATGAGTTTTAATACGTTTAAAAATTAATAGGTATTACAATGCTAATTAATTTTTTTATATATTTATGAAAAAATATTAATGAAAAAAATATTATTATTTTCAATATTTATTACGCTTATTTTAAACTCATGTATTAATGAGTGGGATAAGTTATTAGATACAAAAGAACTAGATTATAAAATAATAAAAACATCACATAGTTTTACTAATAAATCAAGGCTATATATAGAACAATATAAAAATGAACTTACTATTAAACTTCATATCAAGCCAATTATTAGCGCTGAAACAATAAAAAATAAAAGGATTTTTAAAAGTTTATATTTTAAGTTTTATGATGAGCAAAATAATTTAATTAAAATTGATTCAATTTTTTGGACACATTTTTATAATTACGAGGCAATAAAAGGGTTAAATATGGTATATGAAAGCTCTGAACGTAATTTGTTAGAAACAAATAAAATTGAATTTAATATTCCTCTTATTTATTTTTATAAATTAAAGAATGGTAACCAAAAGATAAAGTTAAAAATATATACTTCTGATTATGCAAATGTTTTAGATGTTATGAAAAAAACATCAACAACAATAAAATTGAAATCAGATTATTACTGCAATCTAGAATTTAATATTAAAGTGCCAAAGGTGTATAAGGCAACATTATGTAACGATAGTATTATATTACAAAATAATAAACAATATTCTCCAAAAGGAATGGATGTATCCTTTAGAGATGGTTTTCCTGATATTTATTGGAGATTTGTGTATAAATTTAAGCAAGGATATTATCAAAGTTTTCGTTCGCCAAACGAAGCAACTTATGATGTAATGTACACTTTTAAAGATACATTGTCGTTTTATTATATAGACAAACCAAAGAAAATATCAGTAGAAGTTATGGATAGAGATGATTTATCACCAGATGATATTATTGGTATTTGGAAAGGTAACTTTGATGATATAAAAACACAAAATAATAATTATAAAAGATTAGAATTTGAACATATTGATTTATTTAAAATTAAAGTTTTAAAATACGATGAACTTGTTAATTAACAAATGTTTTTAACAAAGTTTGAATTTTAACTAAGAGCCTAATAATTTTATCTTAGTTATAATTTTATTTTAATAAACCTAAAGAAGTAGGTGTTTTAAATTCAAAACTTGGAAAAGTACTCATAGCCTTAACATAAGCGGTATTAAAAGCTTTTTTATTAATATTATAATCATAGTTACGACTATCTAAAAACTCAAATAAATTTGAAGTTTTTAAGTTACCTATCATTTCTTTGCCGGACATAGGGCAACCTCCAATACCATTTAAAACAGTATCGAATCTACGGCAACCTGCATTAAAAGCAGCTTCTACTTTGTCTTGCCAAGTATTTGGGGTTGTGTGTAAATGAAACCCAAATTCAATTTTTGGATACCGAGGTATTGTATCAGCAAAACACGAATATATATTTTCAGGAGTAGAGTCTCCTGTTGTATCCGATAAAGCAATAATTTTTACACCAAGTTTGTATAAAATATCTACCCATTCTTCAACAATTTCTGTACTCCATTTATCGCCATAGGGGTTTCCAAAAGCCATAGATATATATACTACAAGTATTTTATGCTTTTTTTCTGCAATATTTAATAATTTATTTACGCTTACAATAGATTTTGCAATAGTTGAATTAATATTTTTACGTAAAAATGTTGGCGATATTGAAAAAGGAAAACCAAGATAAGTTATTTCTCTATGTTGAGATGCAATTTCACCTCCAATTGTATTTGCAACAATTGCAAGTAATTTCGATTTAGTATTGTGCATATCTAATCCTGCTAAAACTTCTGCTGTATCTTTCATTTGTGGTATTGCACGTGGAGAAACAAAACTACCAAAGTCAATAGTGTCGAATCCAACCTCTAATAATGAGTTTAAGTATTCAATTTTTTTTTCTGTAGGAATAAATTTAGTAATTCCTTGCATTGCATCTCTCGGACATTCAATAATTTTAATCATAGTATAACGGTTTGTTTAAAAGTGTATATATTTATATAAGTATATACTCAAATAAGCGTAAAATGTTTTAAAAATATTATCCCAAATATTTTATCAATATATCACTTCTTGATGAGTGTCGAAGACGTTTTACAGCTTTCTCTTTAATTTGTCTAACTCGTTCTCTTGTAATATTAAATTCCTGTCCAATTTCTTCTAATGTTAACTGCGAGGTTGATATACCATAAAAGAATTTAATTATATTTTTTTCTCTATCCGATAATGCAGATAATGCTCTTTCTACCTCTTTATTTAACGATTCTTTCATTAAATTACCATCGGCTTTTGGCGAGTTTGGGTTTGATAATACATCAAGTAAACTACCTTCTTCAGAGTCTTGAAAAGGAGCATCAACACTAACCGATTTTCCTGATATGCTTAAAGCTTCTTTAATTCTTTCAACAGGCACATCAATAATTTCTGCGAGTTCTTCATTTGATGGTTGTCGCTCGTATTCTTGCTCAAATTTTACAAATTCTTTTTTTATTCTATTTATTGAACCTACCTGATTTAATGGCAAACGTACAATTCTTGATTGTTCGGCAAGAGCCTGTAAAATTGATTGACGAATCCACCATACTGCGTAAGAAATAAATTTAAATCCACGAGTTTCATCAAATTTTTGTGCGGCTTTTATTAAACCTAAATTTCCTTCATTAATTAAATCAGGTAAGCTTAATCCTTGATTTTGATATTGTTTAGCAACAGATACAACAAAACGAAGATTCGCTTTAACAAGTTTTTCTAAAGCAATGTGGTCGCCTTCTTTAATCCGTTGAGCTAATTCAACTTCTTCTTCGGCGGCAATAAGGTTTTCTCTGCCAATTTCTTGTAGATATTTGTCTAATGATGCACTCTCACGATTTGTAATTGATTTGTTTATTTTAAGTTGTCTCATATAATGTGTATTTGTAACAAATATACATATTTATATGCTTAAAATCAATTATTTTGTTAAAAATATATAAAAATATAGGTTCTAATTTATATATTGCGACAAATTTCATTTTAATGGATAAAAAAAGACCTACATTAATTATAGCCTTACTTCCAATTGCGTTATTGATTGCAATGTTAGGTTTTAATATTCATTTTTTTGGTGATGATTCTGTTTCCGGACCAAATCAAGTAGCTTTATTGTTTGCTGCCGCAATTGCGAGTGTAATAGCAACACGTTTAGGTAGAAGTTGGGCTGATATCAGAAAACAAATAATAAAAAGCATTGGTGATGCTATGCCATCAATATTAATATTATTGATGATTGGTGCATTAGCCGGTACTTGGATGATTAGCGGGGTGGTACCAACACTTGTTTATTATGGGTTAGAGTTATTAAATGCTAAAACATTTTTGTTTGTAGCTGTAGTAATTAGTGCTGTAATATCTTTATCAACAGGTAGTTCGTGGTCAACTATTGCAACAATAGGTGTTGCCCTTTTTGGAATAGGAACTGCATTGGGGTTTAGCGAAGGCTTAGTTGCCGGAGCAATAATTTCGGGTGCTTATTTTGGCGATAAAATGTCACCTTTATCAGACACAACAAATCTAGCTCCTGCTATGGCAGGTACCGATTTGTTTACGCATATTAAATATATGGCCTATACAACAGGTCCTTCAATACTATTAACATTAATAATATTTTTTGTTTTAGGATTTACAATCGAGCCTGCATCAACAAATGTAAGTATTGATGAAATGCTAATTGCAATTGATTCTACATTTTATGTAAGTCCTGTACTTTTGATTGTTCCTATTTTATTAATTATAATTATATTAAAGAAAGTTCCTCCTTTACCAGCATTGTTTGCAGGTGTTTTATTAGGTGCAATTGCCGCAATAATTTTTCAGCAAAATTTAATTAACAGTATGGTAACTGAAAAATTAAATGTATTTGAATCTAATTATAGAGTAATGATTCATAGTATGTTTGGTATAACTGAGATACCAACAAGTAATGAACAGGTTACCAAACTATTATCAACAAATGGAATGGCAGGTATGATGAATACTATTTGGTTGATACTCACGGCAATGGTGTTTAGTGGAGCAATGGAGTCGGCAGGATTGTTAGTAAGAATTGCAGAAGCAATTGTTAGTATTGCAAAATCAACAGGTTCGCTTGTTGCCTCAACTGTTGCAACAAGTATATTTATGAATATTACTGCATCAGAACAATATATTTCTATAGTAGTACCAGGGCGTATGTATGCTGATATTTATAAAAAGAAAGGTTTAAAACCCGAAGTTTTAAGTCGTGCTCTTGAAGACGGCGGAACAGTAACATCGGTTCTTGTCCCTTGGAATACTTGTGGAGCTGTGCAAAGTTCTGTGCTTGGTGTTTCTACCTTTACTTATGCTCCATATGTGTTTTTTAGTATAATAAGTCCTTTTATGTCAATATTTTTTGCTTATGCAAATATTGGGATAAGACGCTATACAAAGAAAACGGGTTATAAAGTTAAATCTGCTGTTGAAAAGATTTAATTAAACGTCAAAAAATAACTTCAATAATTAGTACAAAACCATTATTTTTACAAAAAAAGTAAAATATAATGGGAAAAACATTTGTAGAAAAAATATTTGGAGCAAAAACAGGAGCAATAGTTTTTGCAAAACCTGATATAGTTTTAACTCACGATAATACAGCAAGTATAAAAAATACATTTGAAAAAATGGGGGGCGAAAAAGTTGCTAATCCAGAGCAACTGTTAATAGTATTAGACCATAATGCACCACCAACAAATGCAAAACTTGCAACTCAATATCAAACAGTTCGCGATATAGTAAAGCAACAAGCTGTTGAGAAATTTTATGATGCAGGAAAAGGAATATGTCATCAAATAATGAGTTATCATGCTCAGCCCGGAATGATAATAGTTGGTAGCGATAGTCATACATGTACTGCAGGAGCATTCAATGCAATGGCTGCAGGAATTGATAGAACAGAGGCTGCAGGCTTATGGAAACGTGGCGAAACTTGGTTTCGTGTTCCTGAATCGTTAAAAATTACTTTAACCGGAAAATTACAACCAAATGTTTTTGCAAAAGATATTTCGCTTTGGATAATAGGAATGATTGGTTCTGATGGTGCAAATTATATGTCTATTGAATATCATGGCGATGGTGTAAAAAACTTGTCTATTGCACAACGAATGACATTAGCAAATTTAGCATCGGAAATGGGAGCGAAGAATGCTGTGTTTCCTGCTGATGAGGTGCTTTCTGAATTTTATGGAGGGAAATTACCTAATAAACCAATTTGGGCTGATGATGATGCAACTTATACAAAAGAAATTACTATTAATTTAGATGAGTTATTTCCCGTTGTGGCAGCACCGCACCATGTTGATAATGTAAAAGCATTGAGCGAAGTGCAAGGAACTAAATTAAATGAAGGACTGATAGGAACTTGTACAAATGGTAGATTGGAAGATTTACGAATTGCAGCCGATGTATTAAAAGGTAAAAAAGTAAAAGAAGGCTTTCAGCTTTTAGTTGCACCTGCATCTGTAGAAATATATAAGCAAGCAATGAAAGAGGGCTTAATAGAAATATTTATTGATGCAGGAGGAAGTGTTTTATCTCCGTCATGCGGACCATGTTTAGGTACAGGGCAGGGGATTCCCGCTGATGGATATAATGTAATTTCGACAGCAAATCGTAATTTTAAAGGTCGAATGGGTAACCCTAAATCAGATGTTTATTTGGCTTCGCCGGCTGCCGTTGCAGCCTCAGCAATTACAGGGGTAATTACTGATCCACGAGGAATAAAAGCAAACGATGTGTATCCTTATAAAAAAGCTCAAGGAAATACTGTTGAAATTTCAGAGAATGATAATCGCAGATTAGGTGCTACATGGAATTATAAAGATGTTGATGATTTAAATACCGACCAAATGTTTGCAGGTAATTTAACTTATCAAGTATTAAGTTCTGATGCAGAAGCAATAATGCCTCATTTATTCGCCGGTTTTGATGTTAATTTTACCAAAAAATTACAGAAAAATGATGTAATTATTGCCGGCGATAATTTTGGTTGTGGCAGTTCTCGTGAGCATCCTGCTGTTGGCTTAGCTCATGCAGGAGTTAAAGCTGTAATTGTAAAGTCAACTAATAGAATTTTTTATCGTTCATCAATAAATCAAGGTTTGCCATTAATAGTTAATGCCGAAGCCGTTGATGCTTATACTCCTGGCGATAGTGTTGATATTGATTTTGTTAAAGGTGAAATATTAATTAATGATAAAAAAATAAAATTTGCACCTTTGCCAGATAAATTAATGGAAATTATAAATAAAAAGGGATTAGTTAATTGGATAAAAGATAATTAATATGTTTGCAAATAAGTTCGATTTTTTCGTTACTTTTAAATTTTTAAATCATCATTTACTTATGTAAACTAAGATTTAGAAATTTTAATAAACTTATTTGTATCATAGTTTTTGTTTGAAACTATTAATAGATATTTTGGCTACGCTCAGTATGACAGCCTTGTGTTTAGTAATAAACTTATGTGATTTGTCATTCTGAACAAAGTGAAGGATAGAATAAATATAAAATAATAAATATTGAAATTTACAGAATTAAAATTAGACGATAAAGTATTAGAAGCCATATCTTATATGGGCTATGAAGATGCTACTCCTATACAAGAACAGGTAATACCTATTATATTAGAAAATAAAGATTTAATAGCTTGTGCTCAAACCGGTACGGGTAAAACAGCAGGTTTTGTTTTACCTATTTTAAATAAATTAATTGATAATAATAGTAATAATCCGGATACTTTAATAATTGTACCTACACGAGAATTAGCAATACAAATTGAACAAGAAATACAAGGCTTTTCCTATTTTGTAGGAGTTGAATCTGTTGCCATTTATGGTGGTGGCGATGGTCAAGATTGGGTATTTCAAAAAAAAGCTCTACAAGAAGGAACTCATATTGTAGTTGCAACACCGGGTAAATTATTGTCGCATTTAATAAATGGTTATGTGAATTTTAAACATATTAAACATTTAATTTTAGATGAAGCTGATAGAATGCTTGATATGGGGTTTGTAGAAGATTTACTTTCAATAATTTCATATTTGCCAAAAGAGCATCAAACACTAATGTTTAGTGCAACAATGCCAAAAGCAATAAGGCAATTTGCACGTAAAATATCGCATAGCCCTGTTGAAATATCGCTTGCAATGTCGAAACCTGCCGAAGGTGTAAGTCAACTAGTGTATTTAGTTTACGAAGAGCAGAAAATAAAAATAATAAAGCATTTATTAGACGAAAGGAAAGAATACGATAGTATAATAATTTTTACATCAACAAAAGCAAAAGTTTCTGAAATTGTTCGAGAGCTAAATAGAAATGGTTTTAAATCTAAAGGTATTTCATCAAATCTTGAGCAAGAGGAGAGGGAAGAGGTGTTAAGTAAGTTTAGAGCTAAACAACTGCGAATTCTGGTTGCTACCGATGTGGTTAGCCGTGGTATTGACATTAAAGACCTAAATATGGTAATTAATTACGATGTTCCGGGCGATGCTGAAGATTATGTTCATAGAATAGGGCGAACAGCTCGTGCAAATACAAAAGGTGAGGCTGTTACTTTTGTTATTCAAAAGGAAATGTATAAGTTTAAAAAAATTGAAGAACTAATTGATAGTACTATAGAAAAACTTCAACCACCAGATAGTATTGGAAAAGGTCCTGTTTGGTCTGATGGTAAATCTAAATATAAAAAAAAGTCTGGTTTTAATAAAAACAAGAAAAACTTTAAGCCTAGACAAAAAAATAAATATAATCCGAATCCTAGAAAACCAAATAAGGATTCTAGTAAATTAATCTAAAAAAAAATGAAAAATATTATCTTAATATCATTATTAGTATTTGTTTCAATTACTTCGAATTCGCAAACAGTTGAAGATTTTTTCAAAAATAAAGAAACAAAAATTACTTGGCTTGGTGTAGATTATTCACATGTTAAACTAATAGGAGATTTTTCTCAGTTTGGAGAAGCAGGGAAAAAAGATTTTGTTGATATTAAACAAAAATATTTTCCTGCATGGAATAATATAATAATAAAAGAAAAAACAAAATATGATGTAAAAGGAATGGTAAATCGTAGGGAAATAACTTATAATCTTAATGATATTAGAAAAATAAATGATAATGCTGATATTTTTAAAATGGAAGCGTACGATAATCCAAATTATACAAAAGATGATATAATAAAATTTGTGTCAAAATATAAATTTACATCTACAGATGATGGGATAGTAATACTACTAATTGCAGAAGCATTAAATAAAAATGATAATATAGGTATTTATCATTTTATTGCAATGAATCCAAAAACAAATAAAGTGTTAATAAACGAAAGAGTTTCAGGAAAACCAGGAGGTTTTGGAGTTAAAAATTATTGGGCTCGTTCAATATACGAATCCTTAAAAGAAATAAAATCAAATTATTATAATTGGGGTAAAAAGTATTTAAATAACTAATAATTTATATTTTTTCAACGAAAAAATGTATATTTGTATCAATGGGAATAACAGCGGAAGAATTAATAGAATTTAATAACACTTTAAAAATATATAGTAAATATGATTTAACTAATTATTCAGTTAAATCATTATCTCGTAGAATTGATAAAATTCTTGAAGATAATAAACTTAATTTTAATGGACTATTATATAAAATAAAAAATAATAAAGATTTTATTGAACAAACTATTAAAGATATAACTGTAAATACTACAGAGCTGTTTAGGGATCCTCAAAATTGGCATTCAATAAAATATAAAATATTACCTAAATTAGCTGAACGAAAATCGATAAATATATGGCATGCAGGAAGTAGTACAGGGCAAGAGGTGTACTCTATGCTAATTCTTTTAAAAGAATTAAATTTGTTTGATAAAGCAATTGTGTACGCAAGCGATATAAATAAAGATGTTATAGAGTTTGCAAAACAAGGGACATATAAATTCAGATTTAACTTAAATTATCTCGATAACTTTGATAATGTAATAAAAAAGAATCCATATAACTTCGATGATATTAAAGATGTACCTTACGAAAAATATTTTACAATAGATAAAAGGAATGATATTATTGTAATGAATAATGAATTAAGACAAAAAGTAAGGTGGGCTGTGGGCGATTTAGTTAAAAAAGAAAATCCGTTTTATACAAAATATGATTTAATTTTGTGTAGAAATGTTTTAATATATTTTGATAATGATTTGCAATTAAATACAATTAAATTATTTAATGATAATATGTTCAGTAATTCATACCTTGTTTTAGGTGCGCATGAAAGTATTATTGGTAAAAGTGAACAGTATTTTAAAAAGAAAACTAAATTTTATATCAAAAGAGATTAGTAAGATTATTCTATATCTTTATATTTACTCAATAATTCTTTTAATTTATCCATATTTAATTCTCTAGCTAGGTAATTTATTTTTGCTTGTTTGTAAAATACGTTTCTGTTTTCTAACTCCATTTTTATAAAATCAGGAATAAAATCGTGGTCCATACCAACTAAAAAAGGAATTTCTTGAGTGCGTTTTGCAATCTTCATCATAATACAACCAAGCCCTGCTCTTAAATAAAAAGTAATACCTGTATTATTTAAAATTTCCATATTATTAGCTCTGCAAGGAAGTAATTCGCTTGTTGCAACAACTGTATTTTTCATTTTAGAAACTTCAGATAAAGCTTCTTGTTCAAATTTTATGAAAAGCTCTTTGTTTTGTAATAATGCACCAAAAGTCATTCCTGATTTTTGCTCCATTATTTTGCGAGTATCAATAAAATCATAATTTAATTCTTTTGCCAATCGTTGTCCCCACTTGTTTTTACCGGCAGCAATGTATCCAATAAAATATATCAACATATTTGTTATTATAAAATTTGTGCAAATATAGAATATTAACCGCACAAAGTTAATAAATAATTATTTTATGTAATGAATTGTGTTATTGTAATATATACATGATTATTTATATGCTAACTTTGAAAATAATAAAATTTAATAAAATTTAATACTTAAAAACCTCTTATTATTCTATTTTATTTATAAATTTGAATGTTTTAAAAAAATTTAGAATGATGAAAAATAGAATGTTTGTAGTTATTGCAACTCTTCTCGTATTTAACATAGGAGTGTTTGCACAACAAAAAAAAGCTGCAATTTCTTTCGCTAAGAGTATTTATCAGTTTGGTACAGTGAAAGAACAAGCAGGTTTAGTAAAAATTAATTATGAGTTTACAAATACGGGTGGCGAAAATTTATTGCTATCGAATGTAAAAGCTGATTACGGAGTTAAAATAACGGAGTGGACTAAAACTGCAGTTGTACCGGGTGGTAAGGGTTATATTAAAGGTACTTTTAATCCTACACGAAATACAGGTAAAATTAATAAAAGAGTAACTGTATTTGCTAATACAAATCCAACAGTTACGACTTTGTATGTAAAAGGTACAGTAACTCCAAAACCAAAAACTATTGCTGATGAGTACACACGTACATTTGGTAGCACAGGTTTAAGGTTGAAGAAAACTTACCTTTCGTTAGGTAATGTAATGAATACAGCTGTAAAAAAAGAACAAATACCTGTAGTAAATACAAGTATTGCTAAAATGAAACTTAGTTTTAAAAATGTACCTAAGTATATGACTGTAAAAGCACAGCCAGAGGAATTAAAACCTAACGAAAAAGGTGTTATAGAAATTACTTACGATGCAAGTAAAAATGTTAAAGCTGATGGTAAACAAAATTGGGGGGCTCAAAACGCAAGATTTCAAGTTGTAATTAACGATGATGTTCAAAACAGTAGTAGAAACTCCATTAGTGTTAGAAGTACAATAAAAGAAGATTTTAGTAAATTAACTCCAAAAGAATTAGCTAAAGCACCAAAAATTGTTTTTGAGGAAATGACTTTTGATTTTGGAACAGCTAATCAAGGTGATGTAATTAAACATGATTTTAAATTTAAAAATACAGGAGTACGTGACCTAGAGATTAGGCACGTAAAGGGTAGTTGAGGTTGCACCGCTGTTAGCAAAACTAACGGAGCTATAAAAAAAGGAGAATCAGGTGTAATATCGGTATCTTTTAATTCAAGAGGAAAACGTAATAAACAACATAAAACAATTACTGTTAATACAAACGACCCTAATAATCAAACAGTAATATTAAAAATGACAGGTAATATTGTTGTGCCTGCAAAACCGGGTGCTAATACTACAAAGCCTACTAAATCTAATAATAAACCTGCCACTAAAACAAAAGCAGGAGCACCTGTTAAAAAGAATACAGTACACTAAAATATTTATTAATATAAATATAGACCTCCAAAATTTATTTTTTGGAGGTTTTTTTGTAATATATATAAAGGTGATAATAAA
>CAMZKE010000162.1 GCA_947311115.1 uncultured Bacteroidales bacterium
AAATATAACCACCCAAATTTGGGTGATTTGGGTTTTGCGATAATAAATTGTTTATAAACAGGTTATACGTAATATTGTTGGATTCTATGAATAATGCGGGTTAAACTTTGAATTAAACACTGAAACCTTTATTATTTTTACACATTGTTAGGCAATGTTATTTGCTTTTATTCCGTTTTTTAATGTGATATTTAATATAAACTTCACATAGATTTCATTTATAAGAAGGTAAAAACATTAATCTTTGCAATAAAAAATGGAATTATTTATACTGATTTTTGGAGCATTATTTTCTGTTATGAATCCTTTTGGCACAGTCCCTGTATTTGTTGGTTTAACAGAAGATAAAAATAGGTTAGAGCGAAATAAAATAGCATTCTGGACATCCCTAAATGTATTAATAATATTGCTTATCTCATTTTTTGTTGGAAAGTACATCTTATTATTCTTTGGAATTACATTGAATTCGCTAAAAATTGCAGGTGGACTAATTATTGCTTCATCAGGTTTTGCTTTGTTGACGGGAGATTTTAACAAGCACAAAGGGATGAAAAAAGAGAAAGTAAAAACAGATACTGAAACTCGCTCTGATATTTCATTAACTCCTTTAGCTTTGCCTATGATAGCTGGTCCAGGAACAATGTCATTATTAATAACTTATAATCAGGAGCTTGAAGGGTTAAATAGTAAGTTAATTATAAGTGGAGCAATTGTATTATCTACAATATGTATATATTTAATATTGAAAAGCTCATTTTATATTGTCAAAATACTTGGAGCTTCTGGAATAAATGCATTATCAAGAATTATTGGTTTCATTGTTATTGCAATTGGTGTAGAAATTATTAT
The DNA here is from genome assembly GCA_947311115.1 of uncultured Bacteroidales bacterium. GTDB lineage: Bacteria > Bacteroidota > Bacteroidia > Bacteroidales > JAFGXI01 > DYMG01. Next base: position 850 of record CAMZKE010000162.1, read on the forward strand.
TTCAGCAGTTGTTAGTATTTTTAATATTGCCTAACTGAAAAATAGACAAAAAGCCACAGCTGACAATGAATTTGCTAAAAACTAAAATGCTATTAAAATGACGAAAATTTAACCTAATAAATTAGGTGCTTCGTCTGGTTAATAATATAATTTCGATAATAAAAGTTTCTTTTTTACTTACTCACCTTTATAGAATAATTTCATAGCTATTGCTATGCAAAGAATTTTTACTTCAATAAAGAAAAATATATTAGGATTTTAACACAGTATATGTTTAGAGTTTATTTGATAAATTTTAAAACTATTGTATATACTTATTATATTGGATGCGAAAGTTCAGTTATTTAAAAATACCTACATATAGCGATTGATTGAAAATAAAATTTAACTTATTTTTGATAAAAAATTTAACTTGCAGTTATCAGACTTACATAACGAAGAAAAAGCCATAATTACTAAGGTAAAAGGGAGAGGAGCTTTTCGTAAACGCATTACCGAAATGGGCTTTGTGAAAGGGCAATTGGTTGAGGTTGTAAAAAACGCACCTTTAAAAGACCCAATAGAATACAGAATAATGGGTTATGAAATTTCGTTAAGGCGAAGCGAAGCAAATTTAATTGAGGTAGTATCGGAAACCGAGGCAAAAATATCTTCACACGATTTTAATGGTGTTATTGATGAGCAAACTCTTAAAACATCGGCACACGAAAAAGGTAAAATTATTAATATTGCCCTTGTTGGAAACCCTAATTGCGGAAAAACTACACTTTTTAACTATGCTAGCAACTCAAAAGAAAGTGTTGGAAATTATAGTGGCGTAACGGTTGATTCAAAACTTGCAAAATTTGAACAAAACGGATATAAATTTAATATTACTGATTTACCCGGTACATACTCACTTTCAGCATATACTCCCGAAGAACTTTATGTTCGTATTCATATATTAAACCAACAACCTGATATAGTTATAAATGTAATTGATTCATCAAATTTAGAGCGAAATTTATATCTCACAACTCAACTTATAGATATGGATATAAAAGTTGTGGTTGCTCTAAATATGTACGACGAATTAAAAAAGAAAGCTAATAAACTCGATTACGATTCGCTTGGCAAAATGATTGGAATACCAATGATACCAACCATTAGCTCAAAAGGTGATGGTATTGAAGAATTATTTAATAAAGTTATTGATGTTTATGAAGATAGAGAAAAATCGGTTAGACATATTCATATAAATTACGGAAAAGCCATAGAAAAATCGATTAAACATATACAAACAATAATAAAACAGAATAAAAATTTAACCGATAAAATATCGTCGCGTTTTATAGCAATTAAATTACTTGAGAAAGATGAACATATCGACAAAATAATAAAACAGAATTCTAATTATAAAGATATTAAATCGGTAGTAAACAGAGAAATAAAAAAACTTGAGACCAACCTAAAAGAAGATTCAGAAACCTTAATTACCGACCAAAAATATGGTTTTATAGCCGGAGCATTAAAAGAAACGTTTAAAAAGGCAACATTCGAAAACCTAAGCAAATCGGATATTATCGATACATTTTTAACTCATAAACTTTTTGGATTCCCATTATTTTTCTTTTTTATGTGGTTGATGTTTCAAACAACCTTTACATTAGGCAGTTATCCAATGGAGTGGATTGATAATTTTGTTGGCTTAGTATCTAATTTTGTGGAAAATGTAATGCCCGCAGGGATGCTAAAAGACCTTGTAGTACAAGGGGTTATAGGTGGTGTTGGTGGTGTAATTGTATTTCTACCAAATATATTAATATTATTCTTCTTTATTTCATTAATGGAAGACACAGGCTATATGGCTCGTGCTGCTTTTATTATGGATAAAATAATGCATAAAATAGGTTTGCACGGACGTTCGTTTATACCATTAATAATGGGATTTGGGTGTAATGTGCCTGCAATAATGGCTACTCGTACAATTGAAAGCAAAAACGATAGAATTCTTACAATTCTTATTAATCCGTTTATGTCGTGTTCAGCACGATTACCTGTTTATATTTTAATTACTACTGCATTCTTTCCTGAAAATGGTGGAAATATAATTTTTGCAATATATGCTCTTGGTATTTTGCTTGCGGCCACAATGGCTATAATATTTAAGAAAATATTTTTTAATAAAGAAGAAGTTCCATTTGTGATGGAATTACCACCATACAGAAATCCTACCTTAAAGGTTACGGCAAAACATATGTGGCATAAAGGTAGTCAGTATCTACAAAAAATGGGAGGTATTATTTTAATTGCCTCAATAATAATATGGGCTTTAGGCTATTTCCCATTAAATAATAATATTACTACAGAATTAACTAAAACCGTTCAACAAAAGACCGAACAAATTAATAATATTTCGGATACCGTTAGTGTTAAAAATTTACAAACCGAAATTAATGTATTAAATTCTGAGATTTTAGCTATAAAACAAGAAAATTCATACATAGGAAAAATTGGCCATTTTTTTGAACCGGTAATGCAGCCACTTGGTTTCGATTGGAAAATGACAGTTAGTTTAATATCGGGTATAGCTGCAAAAGAAATTGTAATAAGTACTATGGGTGTGCTTTATCAGGCCAATTCTGACGATGATGAGTCTAGTTTAATAAATAAGTTACAAACCCAAAAATATACAAGTGGCGACAATAAAGGTAGTTTAGTATTTACACAACTAAGTGCTTTATCCTTTTTAATTTTTATACTTATATATTTCCCTTGTATTGCGACAATTACTGCTGTTAAACGTGAAACGGGCAAATGGAGTTGGGCAATATTTATGATGTTTTACACAACCGGTATAGCCTGGATTATCTCATTTTTAGTATACCAAATAGGAGGTTTTTTAATATGATACAAGAAATAATCACATACGCAATAATATTAACTAGTATATTTATAGCTGTTTATAGAATATATAAATCAGTATCACCCTTATTTTCCAAGAAAAAAACTTTTGCTTGTTCAGGTGGATGCTCGGCATGTTCGTTACATTAATTGTAATATACTGAAGTTTTGCACTTATAATTAATGTGCTTTATATTAGTGATTTAATATATTCCATATAGTATTTAATGTTATGATAAGTCATTTATTCATAGCTTATTAAATACTTGCTGTGGTTTTGTGTAAGATTCCAAAATTCCAATAATTTTCATTATATGTCTTCAAGCCAGACAGGCTTTTACTTTTCCAATAGCTGAAAAGTAAACAAAAAGCCACCGCTGACAATAAATCTGCTAAAATATAATAACTTGCTCACTGCCATCACTTCAAACAGATTTTGTCAATATTATATCTGTTTAGAGTTTATTTGATAAATTTTAAAACTATTGTATATACTTATTATATTGGGTGCGAGAGTTCAGTTATTTATAATTCTGCTTAATAGTTTTAAAAAGTTTTGATGCAAAAACAAAATCGTTTAACTCTTTGTTATTAGCTGAAAACAGGTCGTCTTTTGTTCCTTCCCACCATTTGGCACCTTCGTGAACAAACATTATTTTATCGCCAATTTCCATTACTGAGTTCATATCGTGTGTATTTACAATAGTTGTAATATTATATTCTTCGGTAATTTCTTGTATTAAGTTATCAATAACTATTGATGTTTTTGGGTCTAAGCCTGAGTTTGGTTCATCGCAAAATAAATATTTAGGATTTAAGGCGATAGCACGAGCAATTGCAACTCGTTTTTGCATTCCGCCACTTATCTCAGAGGGGAAAAGATTGTTTGCATTTTCAAGATGCACTCGCTGAATACAGAAATTTGCTCGCTGAATTTTTTCTTCTTCGCTCATTTTTGTGAACATATCAAGCGGAAACTTAACGTTTTCTAAAACTGTTGATGAATCGAATAATGCACCCCCTTGAAATACCATACCTATTTCTTTGCGAATTTTTTTCTTTTGCTTATTATTTAGTTTTGTAAATTCACGTCCATCGTATAAAATTTCTCCTTCATCAGGCTGAACCAAACCAATGAGGTTTTTTATTAAAACAGATTTGCCTGCACCACTTTGTCCAATAATTAGGTTAGTTTTCCCTTCGTTAAAAGTAATATTAATTCCTTTTAGTACAGCTCTACCATCAAATGATTTTTTTAAGTTTCTAACTTCTATCATGTTAAGAAAAGTTGAGTTATTACTAAATTGAAAATAAGTATTAAAATACTACTATACACTACCGATTTTGTGCTTGCACGTCCTACTTCTAAAGCTCCTCCTTTAACTTTGTATCCATGATAGGCTGATACTGACATTATTACAAAGGCAAATATTACGGCTTTAGTAACAGAATATACTATGTAAAAAGGTTTGAAATCGAACTGTATTCCGTAAATATAGTCAGTCATACTTACTGCTCCGGATGCTGCTCCTGCTAATGCTCCACCGGAAACACCAATAAAAATAGAGATAATTACTAATGTAGGCATTAGAAATACCATTGCTATTATTTTAGGCATTGCTAAAAAACTTGCAGAATTTACTCCCATAATTTCGAGAGCGTCAATTTGTTCGGTAATACGCATAGTTCCAATTTCTGATGCTACATTTGAGCCTGCTTTACCTGCTAATATAAGTCCTATAATTGTTGATGAAAATTCTAATATCATTGAATCGCGAGCAGCTAGACCAATCATATAGCGAGGTATTAGAGGGTTTTCAAGGTTTATGGCAGTTTGTAATGTAACTACTGCTCCCATAAAAACCGAAATAATTAAAACAATACCTAAGGAACCTAATCCTTGTTTATCTAGTTCTTTAATAATTTGATTATAATACACTTTCGCTTTTTCAGGTTTAGAGAAAACCTTTGAAAGAAAAATAAAATATGCTCCTATATTATATATTATTTTCAATTTATTATTTTCTTCAAAGATAAATAATAATTTATAACAAGTGAAAGAATTAAGAGAGATTACATTCCGAAAGGCGAACTATGAAACCCCATACCATTACCATTAAATGGAGATGGACTATTTGTTGGCGAATAATATGGCGAAACACCCTTGTTGTAATTAAACTCGAGCTGGAGGCTTGAGCTTTCTGTCATTTTATATATTAACCCAAAAGAATAACCCTTGCTTTCTAAATTAAATGCATTAGGATTTGTTTTAATTCTTTCGGCGTTTGTGTTGTTGTTTATCACCGAGCTTTTATAAACTGTACCTGTTACCGTTATTTTATCGGTTAATTTATATCTTGCTTTTGCGTAAAAAAATAATTGGTCGGTATTTCCATTTATTTTATTAGCTCCAATATTTTCGCCATAATAATTATACATACTATAATTATTGTAAAAACCTTTGTTGTACATTACACCTGCTTCTATAGAAAATTTCTTACTTACAGGATATAATATACTAGGAGCAAGCCAAGTATTTACTGCACTACCTCCATTTAAACCGCTGCCAATGTTTGTTCCTGCAGTTAAGTTATATCTAATTTTTGGCTTTTCTGCTTTAGTGTCAGAGTTAAATAAACTATTATTTTCTTTTAAAATAGGGTCATTTGGATTAAAATAATCATCATTATTTTGTGCATTAACAAGTACAAAACTAAATAATAATAGTATGGGAAATAGATATTTCATTATTGCGAAATTACAAAAATAATTTAAGTTGTTATAATATTAAACTTTAAAAAAACATAAAACCCCATTATTAAATTAAATAATGAGGTTTATGAATAAAAAGTGGTTAAAATTTTTATCTGATTACATTTACATTACCGGTTCTTGTATGTTCTTTACCATTATTATCTTTACATATAACTAAGTATCTGTAAGCACCATTCTGAACGTATTTTCCACTCTTGCCTTTACCATCCCAAGGGTGGTATAAATCTTTGCTTTCAAAAATTACTTCGCCCCACTTATCGTAAACTTGCATTAAGTAACTATCTAAATCAATGCCGTTACCAACAATTTTAAACTCATCGTTAATATTGTCGCCGTCAGGAGAAAATGCAGTAGGGATATATAATGTGAATTCCTCTTTTACTTTAACCATTTTCATTGATGTGTCTGAACAACTGTAAGA
>CAMZKE010000163.1 GCA_947311115.1 uncultured Bacteroidales bacterium
AAAATATATTATTTATTATATAGATGTTAATAACAGCATTTTATTTTAATTGTTTTTAATGGTAGTTTTGTAATATAAATTTATATAATGAGAAAAAGTCAAGATGCAATAAAATATAAAAAAAATGAATCTATACAAAGACAAGGTATAATTCTGGATAACAATTTTTAATATGCACCATGGGTGGAGAATTTAACCCAAACAGATTAAATAAAAGTTTCTATGATTTAATACTGTAAACTTTTTGTATTTCTCTGAGCTTTGCAATAAAGTTAAACTCTAAATCTTTTAACAACCCGGTTCGCATATCCCATACGCAAGCATGCACAAGTGGTCTTTGATGTCTAATATAACTGTTTTGCAGGTAACTTGTTTTCATTATATTATCACATTGTGCAAGAACATTAAGTTCAACTAATCTATCGTATCTTTCAAATTCATTTTGGATATTCTCTAATTCTTCAAAATTATCTTTGTAAACATCTTTAATATTTCGCAACCAATTATCTAATTCACCCGACGAAAGTGGCTGCATAGCTTCGTGAACACCACCACAACCATAGTGCCCACAAACTAAAACATGTTTCACTTTTAAAACATCAATTGCATATTGCAAAATCGAATGAGAATTTAAATCATTTGGTGGTATTTGATTTGCTATGTTCCTATGAACAAACAAATTTCCAATATCTAATCCGGTAATTTCATTTGCAGGTACTCTACTGTCAGAGCAACCAATGTATAGGTATTCAGGGTTTTGACCTTTATATATCTGTTTAAAAAAATCAGGATTATTTTTCTTTGTTTCATCAACCCATTCCTTGTTTAATTCAAAAATTTTTTGATATGTATCCATTGTTTTTAGTTTTTTATGTAATGTAAATATATTAAATTTTTTAAAAAAATCTAAAAAAATTTGTATTATGAACATATGTGCATTATCTTTGTATCTGAAATTAAAAAAATGATTTGATATATGGCACGACCACAAAATAATAGAATAGTAAATAATCCACCTTTGTTTAACGAGTTTAAACCTGTTGGTGTAGCAGGTCGTGATTTATCAAAAATATATTTATCTATTGATGAATACGAAGCTATAAGATTAGCCGATAATATTGGCCTATCGCACCTTGAAGCATCAAGGGAAATGAATGTGTCACGTTCTACTTTTTCGCGATTAATCGAGACTGCAAGGCAAAAAATTGCAGAATTTATTATCACAGGTAAAATGCTTACAATTGAAGGTGGAAATATACATTTTACAAATAATATAATTAAATGTTTTGATTGTGGGTATATGTTCAATATTAAAATTGATGAACATTTCAGTGAATGTCCCCAATGTAAATCTAAGAATTTAATAAATATTGCTGGAAACTATGGGCATGGCAGATGTTGTGTTGAACACAAAGGAAGAGGTAATAAAAGAAGAAATAGAAATAATAATTTTTAAAAAAGGAGGTAAATATGCCAAGAGGAGACAAAACAGGACCTAACGGAAATGGACCTAAAACAGGTAGAGCATTAGGTTATTGTGTAGGAAATAATCATGCTGGTTTTGAAACAGAAAATGCTATTTATGGCAGAGATTTTGGTAGAGGAAACAATCGCGGTAACGGTTTTGGACGTGGAATGGGTTTTGGTTACAAACAAGGTTTTAATAATGCTTTTAACGAAGATTTATCTGATGTTAAAGAAAAAACATTAATAGAAAATGAGATTAACATCTTGAAAGATAAATTAGAAGCACTTGAAACTAGATTAAAAGAACTTTAAAATTTTATGTTATGAACGGAAAAGGACAAGGTCGCGGAGGCGGAAGACGAGATGGTTCAGGTCAAGGTCGTGGACAAGATTTTGGCGGTGGACATGGAAAAAATAATGGAGGTAGTTTTGGAACAGGTGGCTTTTGTGTATGTGCAAAATGTGGCGAAAAAGTTCCGCATCAACAAGGCGTTAAATGCACAACACTAAAATGTCCTGCTTATGGGCACACAATGATACGAGAAGAATTACTGAAGAGTTAATAGTGTATAATTAATAGTGTATAATTAATAGTGAAAAGTTATAGTTTTAAATTTTATAACTTTATAACTTTATAACTCTATAACTTTAAACTCTATAACTTTAAACTTTATAACTTTATAACTTTAAACTGTAAGTAACTTTATAACTTATATATGAAAATAGCCATAGCAAGTGGAAAAGGAGGTACAGGAAAAACTACCTTGTCAACTAATTTGGCATCGTTTTTAGCCAAAACCTACAAGGTAGTTTTAACCGACCTTGATGTTGAAGAGCCGAATTCGGCTTTGTTTTTACAAACGGAGTTAATTCATGCCGAAGATAAATTTAAGATGATACCGGAATGGAACAAAACAAATTGTACACTTTGTGGAAATTGCCAAGATGTATGTAATTATCATGCAGTTATAAAAATTGTGGATATGATTATGGTGTTTCCGGAATTATGTCACTCTTGTTATGCTTGTTCTGAGCTTTGCCCAACAAATTCTTTACCAATGATAAAGAAAAAAATGGGCGAACTCAAACATTTTAAAACCGATAGCTTCGATTTTGTTGAAAGTAGATTAACAATAGGTGAAGAGCAAGCTGTTCCATTAATTAAACAAACTCTAAAATTTGTTGACGAAAGATTTGATAATAACACATACAAAATTTATGATTCTCCACCCGGAACATCATGTCCTGTAATTGAAGCTACAAAAGATGCCGATTTTGTTATTTTAATAACCGAGCCAACACCTTTTGGCTTTAACGATGTAGTGCTTGCAATAGAAACTATGCAAGAGCTTAAAAAAGACTTTGGTATTGTTATAAATCGTTATGGATTAGGTAATAACGATATCGAAAACTATTGTGATAAAAACAATATTCAAATATTGGCAAAAATTCCAAATAAACGTGAAATAGCAGAATTATATTCAAAAGGAGAACTTTTATGGGATAAAATACCGGAAGTAAAATCAGAACTTGGTAAAATAGTTTCATATCTTAAATCTCACGTCTAACAGTCTATTAAAAATGAAAGAAATAGTAATAATATCAGGAAAAGGCGGGACAGGTAAAACTTCAATAACAGCTTCGTTTGCAGTGCTTGGAGACAAAGATGTTGTAATTGCCGATTGCGATGTTGATGCTGCCGATATGCACATACTTTTGCAACCGGAAAATGCAAAATCGGAAGATTTTTATAGTGGAGAACTTGCTATTATAGACCAAGAAATTTGTACACAATGTGGTAAATGTTTTGATGTTTGCCGATTTGATGCCATTGATGTAAAAAATGGAATACATACAGTTAACGAACTTTCTTGCGAGGGTTGCGGCTATTGTGCAAGGGTTTGTCCGGTTGATGCTATCACAAATATACCATTAAATGTTGGAAAATGGCATATTGCAAATACTCGCATTCATCAGCCCTTTGTTCATGCTAAATTGGGTATTGGAGCCGATAATTCCGGTAAATTAGTAGCCCAGGTTAAAAATGTGGCAAAAGAAATTGCCGAAGAATATAACCGTCCTTATGTTTTAGTTGATGGTTCGCCCGGTGTTGGTTGCCCTGTGGTATCATCACTATCGGGTGCACATTTTGTGGTTTTGGTTACAGAACCAACTGTTTCGGGTTTGCACGATTTAAAACGTGTTTACGAACTAGTAAATAAATTTCATATTCCTGCCGGATGTATAATCAATAAATCAGATTTAAATTCGAATAAAACTAACGAAATAAAAGAATTTTTAATATCTGAAAAAATAATACATTTAGCAGATTTACCCTACGATGAAGCTTTTACAGTAGCAATGACAGATTGTAAAACAGTAGTTGAATTTGATGATACTAAGCTAAAGCAAATACTAACAGAAACTTGGAATAATATTAAAGAATTAATTAAATAAGGAGATAAAAATTATGAATATTGTATTTACCACAAAAGGAACAGATTGGGAATCAAAAATGGATTCTCGTTTTGGAAGAGCAGAATATTTTGTTGTTTACAACGAAGAAACAAAAGAATTAACATCTGTAAGTAATAAAGATGTTGAGGGCGAAGCTCATGGAGCAGGTCCAAAAGCTGCACAAAAATTAGCCGGCTTAAAAGCTGATGTACTAATAACTGGCAACGGACCTGGTGGAAATGCGGCTACCGTACTTCAAAAACTTGGTACAGAGTGCTATATTGGTGCTGGCGATATGACTATTGAAGAAGCATATTATGCCTATAAATCAGATAGTTTAAAAAAATTCTAATATTTTTTAATAATGAATAACGAAGATTTAATAAATATAATAAACTATATTGAGCATCCCGAAATTCCTTTATCATTAAAAGAATTAGGCATATTAAGTTTTATTAAATTTGATGATAGCATAGTAACAGTAATTTTTGCTTTGCCAGATTTAAGTATTCCAAACAGAAAAGATATTGCCAATTCTGTTAGAATAATGGCAGAATCCTTTGGCTATAAATTTGAATATGATTTTCGCAAAATGTCTGTTGATGAGAATAAAAAATATTTATCTTTGTTAAAATGAAATACATTTTACTAAACTTATTATTTATAAGCATATTAAATGCCCAGCAAATAACAATTTCACAATTAACTGTTTTAGATAATCAAGTAAAGGAGACTTCGGGGTTAATTTATTTTAATGGCAGATTAATAACTATAAACGATTCGGGTAATCCACCATTTTTATACGAAATTGATACCCTTACCGGAGCTATTTCACGAACAATTATAGTAGATAATGCTACAAATGTTGATTGGGAATCGCTGGCTCAAGACTCATTGTATATTTATATTGCTGATTTTGGCAATAACTCCGGCGAGCGAACCGATTTAAAAATATATAGAATTTTAAAATCAGATTATTTGCAAAATAATAATGTTAATGCTGATACAATAAACTTTTCATATAATAATCAAACCGATTTTACAAGCAATTACCGTAATACCGAGTTCGATGCTGAGGCATTATCCGTTTATCACGATTCGCTTATTATTTTTATGAAAGATTGGGTAAATAACTATACTCGTTCTTATATTTTACCAAAATTACCCGGTAATTATATTGCTTACGAAAAAAACATATATAATTGCAATGGACTTATTACAGGAAGTGATTTTGACAATGCAGATACAAGTTTTATGCTTTGCGGATATACCGAAAGTTTAGCTCCTTTTATAATGTATTTGAATAACTTTTCTGATACTAATGTTTTTGATGGGAATATCACCAAAATTGATTTAACAGATAGTATAGGGGCAAGTCAAACAGAAGGTATATGTTATTTTAATAATAATAGATTATTTCTTTCTAGAGAAGAATTTATTTATCAAAATATTGATATTGAGCCTGCCTTATTTACTTTTGTTTATAGCAGCAATTTTAGTAATATATCAAAATTTAAAAATATGCATTTCAGACTGTTTCCTAATCCTGCAAGCTCGTATATTACTATAACCGGTATTTCAAGCAACGAAAAAATTCAAATTATTGATGAAACAGGAAAATGTGTATTAACAAAAAAAATATTATCTCCACAAAATACTATCGATATTAGCAATTTAAAAAAAGGAATTTATGTAGTTAATATTTTATCTAACAGTTTTTTAATTCATTCTAAATTTATAAAAAGATAAATACATCTTTATTTATTATTATGTTGAAAAACAGTTGTTTATATTAAAGATAAACAGTGTTTTATTTGTAATTAGTCTAAATTAACCTTAATTTTGCTAAAAATTTAAGATATGATACGTACAGTATTCAATTTTTACAAAGAGGGCTTTTTATCAATGAAAGTAGGTAAAAAGTTATGGCTTATTATAGGTATTAAATTATTTATAATGTTTGCCATTTTAAAATTATTCTTTTTCCAAGATTTTTTATCGAGTAAATTCGATAATAATAAGGATAAAGGCAATTATGTAATAGAACAATTAACAAAAACAAAATAATAAAGATATGGAACACATTGATTTTTCATTAGTTGACTGGTCAAGAGCACAATTTGCCCTTACAGCACTTTATCATTGGATATTTGTGCCATTGACCTTAGGTCTTTCATTTATTATAGCAATAATGGAGACTTTTTATGTAAAAACAGGCAATCCCGAATGGAAGCGCATCACAAAATATTGGATGAGTATATTTGGGATAAACTTTGCTATTGGCGTAGCAACCGGAATTATTCTTGAATTTGAGTTTGGTACAAATTGGAGTAACTATTCGTGGTTTGTTGGCGATATTTTTGGTGCTCCTCTTGCCATAGAAGGAATTATGGCATTTTTTATGGAGAGTACTTTTATTGCCGTAATGTTTTTCGGCTGGAACAAAGTAAGTAAGAAATTTCATTTACTTTCTTCGTGGTTAGTAGCAATTGGTTCAAACTTATCGGCTTTATGGATATTGGTTGCTAATGCTTGGATGCAACATCCGGTAGGAACAACTTTTAATCCTGATACAGCAAGAAACGAAATGACCGATTTTTGGTCGGTATTATTTTCACCGGTGGCTATAAATAAATTTTTGCATACAATTACATCGGGTTATGTATTAGCGTCAATTTTTGTAATTGGGCTAAGTGCTTGGTATATACTTAAAAAGCGTGAAATCTTATTTGCCAAACGAAGCATAACCATAGCTGCAACTTTTGGATTAATAGCATCGCTTTATCTTGCCTTTACAGGAGATGGTTCGGCAAAAGCAGTAGCCAAATATCAGCCAATGAAATTAGCTGCAATGGAAGGTTTATATCACGGAAGTGAAAACGCTCCTTTAATTGCTATTGGAGTTTTAGAAAATGTTGAAAATAGCAAAGAAGAAGACTTTGTTGTTGATTTGCCTATACCGGGTGGTTTATCATTTTTGGCTTTTGGCGATTGGAATGCATACGTGCCGGGTATTCACGAATTGGTACATGGCGATAGTTTGCATGGAATAATATCTTATAAAGAAAAAATTAATATAGGAAAAAAATCGATTGATGCTTTGGCTGCATATACAAAAGCTAAAAAAACAGGAAATACTGATGAAGCACAAAAGCAATTAAAAATTTTTAAAGAAAATTATAAATATTTTGGCTTTGGATATTATTTTGGACACGATCCACACGAATTAATACCACCTGTAAAATTAAGCTTCTATGCGTTTCATATAATGGTTGGCTTAGGCACTTATTTTATACTGTTTTTTGCACTTATCTTATTTTTTACGGTAAAAAACAAAATTCAAGACAAAAAATTTATACTTCGTCTTGCTGTTTGGACTATTCCGCTTGCTTACCTTGCACAAGAAGCAGGTTGGATTGTTGCCGAAGTTGGTCGTCAGCCATGGGTTATACAAGATTTAATGCCTACAATTGCTGCGGTTTCTAAAATTGATTCGAGTAATGTTATAATTACATTTTTCTTATTCTTAGCGGTTTTTACAGCTTTATTAATTGCTGAAATAAAAATAATGTTGCAGCAAATAAAAAAAGGACCCGAAGAAAAATTAATTGAAAATTCATCAAAAAAATAGGAGGACAAAATTATGTTTGAAAATTTATCGTTAATAGCTTTACAGAATTACTGGTGGTTTATAATTTCTGTATTAGGAGCAAGTTTAGTTTTTCTATTATTTGTACAGGGCGGTCAGACTATGATTTACCGTTTGGGCAAAACCGAAACAGAACGCAAAATGATTGTCAATTCGTTAGGGCGAAAATGGGAACTTACTTTTAGTACTTTAGTCGTTTTTGGTGGTGCATTTTTTGCGTCGTTTCCGTTGTTTTATTCAACAAGTTTTGGTGGTGCTTATTGGGTTTGGATGATTATATTGTTTGTATTTATTATTCAGGCAGTTTCGTATGAATATCGCACAAAAGCACATAATTTTTTAGGTAAAAAAACTTACGAAACTTTCTTGTTTATAAATGGTTTTGTTGCAACAATTTTTTTGGGTGCAGCAGTAGCAACTTTCTTCACCGGTTCGGCATTTTCTGTCGATAAAATGAATTTAGTCGATTTATATTCAGGTAAAATGCCAATTATTTCAAGTTGGGAAAAATCTACCTATGGCTTAGAAGCTTTATGGGATACCAATCAAATGGCATTTTTAACAAATATTTCGTTGGGTTTAGCAGTTTTCTTTTTATCAAGCTTAATGGCAAATATGTATTTTATAAACAATATTGATGATGAAACCCTTTATAAAAGAAACCTTGTTTGCCTAAAACGTAATACAGGGGCTTTTCTTTTGTTTTTTGTATTTTTTGTTGTCAGAATTTTAATGATTGATGGATATGCTGTAAATCAGGAAACACACGAAGTATTTTTACAGGCTAATAAGTATTTACATAATTTTATTGATATGCCTTTTGTTCTTATTATATTTCTTGTTGGCGTTTTATTGGTGTTGTTTGGTATTTTTAAAACTTTGTTTAAAGCTTCAAAAAATGGAATTTGGTACAGTGGTTTAGGTGTGTTTTTAACTGTTCTTGCTTTGTTTTTTATTGCAGGTTATAATAATACAGCTTATTATCCTTCAAGTTTCGACTTGCAATCATCATTAACTATAAGAAACAGTTCATCAAGCCATTATACATTAACTGCAATGAGCTATGTTTCGCTTATGGTTCCTTTTGTAATTACTTATATTTGGATAGTTTGGAAGGCTATGGATAAAAAGAAAATTACTGCCGATGAGGTTGAAAATGACTCACATATGTATTAACTTTAAAAATTAGAATTATGATATCAGAAATAATATTATTGTTTTCGTGGCCTGTGCTTATTTATGTAAGTTATTTTGCTATAAAATATTTTGTAAATAAAATGGAAAATATAGAAAGAAGATAATTTATATCTTTGCGTAAAAATTAAACAAATATGGATAAAGAAACTGTGTTAAAAGCTATTGAATATATTGAACATCCTGCAATAAATTCAACTTTAAAAGATTTAGGAATATTAAGCAAAGTAGAAATAACTGGCGAGGTAGTAAAAGCAGAATTTGCATTACCTTTTCCTAATATTCCTATAAAAGGAGATATGATTGGTTCTGTGCAAATTATTGCAGAATCGTTTGGATTTAAATTCTTATTTACCGAACGATTAATGAGTGAAGATGAGAAACAACACTTTTTAGAGGTTGAACATGCCAATTGGAAAGGTGGTTCTGCTGCTTGTAGTTGTTAATTCTAATAAATATTTGAAACAAATAACCTAACAGGTTTTAAAACCTGTTAGGCTTAATAAAATAAAAAAAATGAATAAACTTATAGTAGCATTTGCAACCGACAACAAACAAAACTTTACTAAAGCTCACTTTGGCGAAGCAAAAGAATATTTGATTTATGAAATATCAAAAACAGAAAGTAAATTAATTGCAACAGTTACAAACAAAAGCCCTGTAGAAAAAATGCATGGCGACCCAAACAAGGCAAAAGGTGTTGCATCTATACTAAAACCGTATGGAGTAAAGGTATTAATAAGTACCGCATTTGGTAGAAATATTACTCGTCAGCAACAAAAATTTGTAGTAATTTTAAGTAATACACAAATTATTGATGAGGCAATAAATAATATACAAAATAATTTTGATAGTATTATAGACGAATGGAATAAAGGTGAAGAGCGTAATTATTTGAGAATTTAATATTGAAAAAACTTTTTTCAATATTAATTATAAGTATTTTCTTATATTCATGCAATAAAAATAGAATTGAGTATAAACCGATTGGATATTTTTCGTCAAAATATACACTTAAAACCGGAGCTCCACGTCAAAGTATTTTAAAACCCAATACAAAAGGAATTATAATTTTAGACACAATTTATGTAAAAGCTCTTTTCGAGTTAGATGAATTTGAATATATTTGGGTAATTGCAGATTTTAATCAAGAAAATGGTTGGGAAACAACTGTAACACCACCCGAAAGTCATCACAAATACGGATTGTTTGCAACACGTTCGCCACGTCGTCCAAACCCAATAGGGCTTTCGCTTATGAAAATGGATAGTATTATTGGGAATAAAATTTATGTCAGTGGTGTTGATTTATTTGATAAAACCCCAATACTTGATATAAAACCTTTTCTACCTTCGGTAGATTATGTGCATAGCGAAAAAAATATTTTTGCTGAAAAATATTTAGGTCATCATGATGAGGATTTTATTACAGATAGTTTAGTTAAGGAATTTATTTTAGGAGAAAAATATACCTATGGAAAATAATAAAGAATTAAAAGAGAAAATTGTTAAATTACTTGAAGATGTACGTCCGTATTTACAAAACGATGGAGGTGATATTGAATTAATTAGAATTACTGATGATTTAACAGTTATTGTAAAACTTTTAGGGGCTTGCGGAACTTGCCCAACAAGTATTGTTACACTTAAAATGGGTGTAGAAAATTATTTAAAATCTAAAATCCCTGAGATTAAAGAAGTTGTAAACAAAACAGAATATTTAAGTTAACATCTAATAATAATTTTGAATTCAATCAAAAGTGTATTATGCACTTTTTTAAAAATTGTAATATCGCAAACTTACCCCCTATAAATACGAGTATATTTTGTAAAAGGTGATAATATTTTACAATACCCCTATTTTTTTAGGGGTATTATAAAATAAATTGTTATTTTTGCCGAATAAAATAAAAAAAGATGGCATATACAAGATTTAAGGCATTAGATTTATTACATTCTCGTGAAATACCAAAATTTGATATAAAAAAACGTAAAACTTCTGAGTTTTATGGCGAAAATGTTTTCAATGGTAGAACAATGCAAGAGTATTTATCGAAAGAAGCGTACGAACATATTATAACAGCAACAAGTACAGGTTCTAAAATTGATAGAAAAATTGCAAACCAAATAGCTTCGGGAATGAAAGCATGGGCTGTTGATAAAGGTGCAACGCACTATACTCACTGGTTTCATCCATTAAACGGAGCAACAGCCGAAAAACACGATGCTTTTTTTGAACCATCTGATGATGGAGGTGCTATTGAAAATTTTCAGGGTGAATTACTTGTACAGCAAGAACCCGATGCATCGAGTTTCCCAAACGGAGGAATAAGAAACACTTTTGAAGCTCGTGGATATACAGCTTGGGATCCATCTTCTCCGGCATTTGTAATTGGTACAACTCTTTGTATCCCAACAATTTTTGTTGCGTATACCGGTGAGGCATTAGATTATAAAACTCCGTTAATTAAATCCTTAAATGTATTAGATAAGGCTGCCACAGCGGTATGTCATTATTTCGATAAAAATGTTGATAAAGTTATTTCAACTCTTGGTTGGGAACAAGAGTATTTTTTAATTGATGAAGCATTATATAATGCTCGTCCTGACTTAGCCCTTACAGGCAGAACCCTTATGGGGCATGCATCGGCAAAAGACCAACAACTTGATGACCATTATTTTGGTTCAATACCTGATAGAGTTGCTACTTTTATGCGAGATTTTGAATATGAAAGTTTGCGATTAGGGATTCCTGTGAAAACCCGTCATAACGAAGTAGCACCTAACCAATTTGAATGTGCCCCTGTTTTTGAAGAGGCAAACCTTGCTGTTGACCACAATCAACTTGTTATGGATGTTATTGGTAAAACTGCAAAAAAACATAAATTACGTGCGTTATATCACGAAAAACCATTTAAAGGAATAAATGGTTCGGGTAAACATAATAACTGGAGTATGGCAACAAACACCGGTGTAAACTTACTTTCTCCCGGTAAAAATCCAAAATCAAATTTTCAGTTTTTAACATTTTTAATAAACACCGTAAAAGCTGTTGATGAATATTCTGATATTTTACGAGCAAGTATAATGTCGCCGGGTAACGAGCATAGGCTTGGAGCCGCCGAAGCTCCTCCTGCAATAATTTCGGTATTTTTAGGTTCAGAACTTACAAAAGCACTTAAAGGAATTGAACAAAGAGTTTCTAATAAAAAAATGACTCCAGACGAAAAAACAGAGTTGAAATTAGATATAGGAAAAATTCCAGAAATACTTTTAGATAATACCGACCGTAACCGTACATCGCCATTTGCTTTTACCGGAAATCGTTTTGAATTTCGTGCAGTTGGTTCAGCACAAAATTGTGCAGCACCATTAATTGTATTAAATACTGCTGTAGCAAATCAGCTTAAAGAATTTAAAAAATCGGTTGATGCTCTAATTGAAAAAGGAATTAAAAAAGATGAGGCTATATTTCAAATATTAAAGAAATATATTGTTGAAAGTAAAAAAATACTTTTCGAAGGAAATGGGTATAGTGATGAATGGGTAAAAGAAGCCGAAAAACGTGGACTTACAAATATAAAAGATATGCCTGAAGCAATTAAAGCCTTTGTGTCAGAAAAATCGATAAAACTTTTTAAGGATAATGCAATTCTTGAAAAACACGAATTAGAGGCTCGTCAAGAAATACGTCAAGAAATATATGTTAAAAAAATACAGATTGAATCGCGTGTTTTAGGTGATTTGGCAATAAATCATATTGTACCTACTGCAATAAAATATCAAAATATTTTGGTTAATAATGTACAGGGATTAATTAATTTACTTGGTAAAAAAGAATACGATAGTATGGAAAATACTCAAATAGATACTATCAAGAAAATTTCAACATATATTAACGAAATTAAAACACAGGTAAAGCTAATGGTTGACGAACGTAAAATTGCAAATAATTTATCTTTAATGGAAGAAAAGGCAGAATATTATAGTCAAAAAGTTAAACCATTCCTTGAATCAATAAGATATAGAATTGATAAATTAGAATTAATTATTGATGATGAACTGTGGCCTTTACCTAAATATAGAGAATTATTATTTCTCTAACTGAAATTACATTTTTGTTAATTAGGATTAAATTGAATGTGACCCCATATTTGGCAAAAATATTAATAACACCAACTTGATATCAAAGTACGTTATAAATAAATTAGAACATATTTTTCTTTATTGAGGTAAAAATTCTTTGCATAGCAATAGCTATGGGAATAATTTTTAACAAAAAGAAAGAAAAATAGAAATGATTTATATAGCGTATTTTGGTGT